>JAUHYU010000063.1 GCA_030426345.1 Bacteroidia bacterium | reverse complement strand
GAAATCAGGCTTTATCCCTGTTTCTACCATCATCTCACAGATTTCTATGAATTCCCTTTTACTCCCGATTGACAGTTTAAAACCTATGGGTTTTCCATCAGAAAGCTCCCTGAGTTGTTGAACAAAACCTAGCAGACTGCGCGCATCGCTAAAAGCACTATGCCCAGGAGGAGATAATACTGTTGTGTGTGGCTTTAATCCTCGGATTTCAGCTATCTCTTTGTTGTTCTTGGAGGCAGGAAGCACCCCTCCATGCCCCGGCTTGGCTCCTTGCGATATTTTTATTTCCACCATCTTTACTTCAGGAATCGCGGCCTTTTCTCTAAACCGTTCGGGAGAAAATTGCCCGTTTTCAGTTCTGCAACTAAAATACCCTGTACCAATTTGATATACCAAATCCCCACCTTGCAAGTGATAATGAGAAATACCCCCCTCACCGGTATCGTGAAAAAAGCCCCCTGCTTTAGCACCCATGTTTAACGCCATGATGGCATTTTTGCTAAGTGCCCCAAAGCTCATTGCAGAAATATTGAAAAGACTGGCAGAATAAGGCTGTTTGCAATCAGGCCCTCCAATCATTTCTCTAGGTGGTTCATCAAGCTCAGCAGCAGGGTAGATGCTGTGCTGCATCCATTTGAAATTTTCTTCATCCACATCCAGCTCTGTTCCAAAAGGGTGGGTTTCATTTTGAAGCTTTGCCCGCTCATAAATATAATCTCTTATGTTTCGATTTAATGGCCTTCCATCGGTATTGGATTCTACAAAATACTGATGGATTTCAGGGCTTATTAGCTCGAGCAAATAACGCATATGACCAAGCACGGGGAAGTTTCTAAGTATGGTATGCTTCTTTTGGAATATGTCATAAATACCCAATCCAAATATAAGGGCTGCAAAAATACTAAAGCCATATGCCGGCCAAAGTATGGTACAAACTACCAATCCAAGTATAGCCAAAATGGCAAATGTGAAACGGATGGCTTCTCTCATAGACCTTTAAGTGTTACGGTTTAAAAATTGATTTGATTAGCCGTTCAATTTAACACTTCCAGTTAATTTCCTTGAGAGTTTTATGGAGTTTCGCACACTTCAACATTATTTACCCAGAAAGAAGGATAGAAATGCTTTTTTATCTATACCAAATAAATGAAAAAGTTTAAACCTCACCGTTCCTCCACTTGACAACGGGAGAAGTCTTTCGATTCTTAAATCCATGATACCCTGAAGCTACGACAAGTACGAAAGCCGACGCCAAGGCGGCATAGACTATTATTGGGTAAAAATCCCACTGCTTCACCGCAATCGCTATAAGTCCCCAAATCCCAATTAGTGAGGCTTCTCGCATGTTCCTTTTAACAATCAAAATGACATAAATCAATGTTGCCATGGCAATTAATATTATCGTCCAAGTTTGTTGACTAAGCGGACTCCCATCCCGACCAATACTCACTAGCCATGCGCTGATATTCGTTACAGAAGCCAGGATAATCCAACCGATATACCAAGAAATCGGCCACCACACAAATGCTATAATCCTGATCGGAGCGTCCCATCGCTCCATATCAAGTCGTAGCACCAAAACGATCAATGAGACCAGCAAGATGAGCATGATCACGACCGAAAGACCTATCTGATCGTTGAGGAAAACCATCACCCAAAAGGCATTGGCCAGATTGGCTACTGCAAACCATATTCCCGTTTTCTCTAGTACTTCATTTTGAGGTTCTTTTCGCCAGACATACCATTGATATCCGACGAAGGCGATCAGAAACAAATAAATAAATCCCCATATCGAAAATGCATATCCTGCCGGAGTAAAAAGGTTGCTGTATTGGTCACTGATCTCACCGATTTTCTTTCCGTTGTAAGCACCGGTATTTGTCCAATAATTGATAAAAAGTGTAATTACCAAAACAATACTATTCATCAATGGCCAAATGATTCGTTTCATATTTGTGAAGTTTTCAGGTCTGCTAATTAACACATTTACAGACTTTTGGTTTACATGTTTTTGGATAAAACTCACTTATTAGCCACATCCCCAGATAAACATCTATGGGTAAAAAGCCTTCAAAATTCATGAAATTTTATATATTTAATAAAACCTATCACCCAACCATGAAAAAAATAAGCCTCTTTATAGCCGTCTTTTCCATCTTCCTTTCTTTAAAGGCACAAGACAAAAACATTTCTTCTCCAATCATTTTTATCTACGATGCTAGCGGATCCATGTGGGGAGAAATGCAAAACAGAACCAAAAAGGAAATAGCCTTTGAGGTGCTTTCTTCCACCGTTGTCAATTTACCGGAAGACCAACGAGTAGGGCTTGTTGCTTATGGTCATCGTGACAAGACAAATTGTGAAGACGTAGAAGTGCTTGTCGACACGAAAAAGGGTGATAAATCCATGGTGATCGAATCACTGAAAAAGATAACTCCATTGGGAAAAACTCCCCTTGCATATTCGGCAAAACTGGTAATTGATCAGTTGCGAGACAGTGGCGCAAAGGCGACCATCATTTTGATTACGGATGGTATTGAATCTTGCGATGGCAACATCTGTGATGTGATAACGGCTGCTAAAAAAGAAGGCATTGATTTCAAATTACACATTGTTGGGTTTGGATTAAAATCAGGTGAAACTGAGCAGCTAATCTGTGCTGCCCGAGCAGGAGATGGGCAATACTATGACGCGGCTGATGCCGGAGGATTGGGAGAAGTGCTGAACGAAGCCGTATCAACTACCGTTGATGATCCTCCAAATAATTTCTCTGCATTTACTAGTAAAAATAACCAACCAGTAGATGCCTACATCAAAGCTGTGGAATCAGGAACCAAGAAAACCATTGCAAACAAGCGAACCTATGGAGATACTACTTTCTTTTTTCTCCCAGCGGGCAAATATGATTTCATCGTTTTTCCTTTAGAAAACAGCAGTGTTGAAGGAATTACCCTGACGGGGATTGAAAGTTTTGATGGTAAAATGACACATCAAGACATTAGCTTTGATGGAGGAAAAATTGAAGTTTCAACATTTAATAATCAAGTTGGCTGTGAAGCCATGGTCAAAATTATCTCGAATGAAACCGGTAAAGTAATGGCGAATTCCAGAACATATGCCAGACCCAATATACAGGAAGTTAACCCCGGTATTTATACGGTCGAAATTGATGCATTGAACCCGATCAAAGGTCTAGAAAAGAAATTTGTTATTGAAAATGTAGAGGTAGTAGCAGGTGAGACAAAGAAACTTACCCATACTTTTAAAACCGGCATCGCCATGATTGGTGTTAAAAGTTCGACAGAATTGATAGATGCATCGGTGACCATCAAGGAAGTGACAACCAATCAAAACATCGACGGAAAACGGACTTATGCCAGCGAAAACAGCAACCCCAGAAAATTCGTTTTAAACCCTGCAACTTATGAAATCACCGTAACCGCACTTGGAGATTTTGCCGGGAACAAGGAGACCTTTACTATCGAAGTGAAACAGGGAGAAACAATAGAAAAAATAATCACCTTTTGAAAAAATCAAACACCCCTTCGTGTGGGTTTTGAAGAAAAAAGCCTTCAAAATCCATGGTTTTTCCAGAGTGTACAAATATTTAAAATGTGCTAACTACTCAAACTCAAAACATATACTAGCCTGTCTTGTTTTGAAAAGTATTACTTTTGAGGCTTACAAAAAATCATATGGAACTTTTTGACAAAAATACCAAGATGACTGCCCTGGTGCATTCAAACCATTTGTTACTACCTGTGCTCAACAGGTTTGGTTTACGTTTGGGCTTTCAGGAGAAAACCGTGGAAGAAATTTGCACCGAAGAACAGATTGACCTGAACTTCTTTTTGGCGATAGTCAATGCATATCATCACCATGACTATTCTCCAGAAAACGAGCTAAAGTCTATTTCTGCTAAACTCATTATTGATTATCTCAGAAAATCGCATCTGGACTTTTTGAAAGTAAGTATGCCAAAAATTGAGGCCGCATTGGACAAAATGGTCAAAAACAGAAAATCCAATGACCTAAAAATCATTCAAAAGTTTTATTCTACTTATAAAGAAGAATTTGTAGAGCACATTCAAGATGAAGAGGAACATGCTTTTCCTTATGTTTTGGCTTTGCAGAAAGCCCATGATCAAAAAACCAATCCGTTACCAAAAAGTCTTGCCGAATATTCTATTTCAGATTATGAAAAAGACCATGGCGACGTAGATGTAAAACTTTTTGATCTCAAAAACCTGATCATAAAATACCTAAAACCTGATTATCGGGATCAGGACTGCAATGAGTTTTTGTATGAACTTTTTCACTTCGAGCGTGATGTACAGGATCATGCACGCATAGAAGACCAAATACTTGTCACCAAGGTTTTAGAAATTGAAAAGGAGCTAAAAAATGCATAGCCACATTTTAGTTATCCACCCTTCTGAGATCGTATTGCAAGGATTGCACTGTATAATCAAAAGCGTTTTTGATATAGAACCTGTTCTACTAAAAACCCTAGATAGCCTTACGAATCATGTGGATGCCAACAAGTCCCAATTGCTCGTTTTGGCTGACGAATCACTGGATCAAAAAGAGCTTTCAAATATCACGCTCGCCTTTCCAAAAACACTTCGTACAAAAATCATTCACATCCGCCAGCTAGCTGAGCCTTCTTGTGACAAAAGTTGTAAATGTTGCCTACCGCTCAATGCTTCCAGATCAAGAATATCGGAATTGATTCGTCCTATTTTGGCAGAGGGTTCTCGTCCCATGGAAAAAAGAAGGCTTTCTGAGCTGACCGAGCGCGAAACGGATGTGGTGAGGCTGGTGGCCTTGGGCAAGACCAATAAAGAAATCGCCAAGGAACTATATATAAGCATTCACACGGTTATTTCGCATAGAAAAAACATCACTGAAAAGCTTGGCATCAAGTCGATTTCTGGCCTCACGGTTTATGCGATTTTGAACAATCTTATAGACACCAACTCCATCGACCCGGAATCTTTGATATAAAGAAAGCCGATCTGCATTACTGCAAATCGGCTTTTCATGGATTTTAGACTCTTTTTAGGCAAACTTCTGAGCTGCCATGTAATCAAAGTCTGCTTTTATATTAGCAAATGGATCATCAGTCCTTTCATCTTCAATGAAATAATATTTGAGCCCGGCTTTTTTTGCAGCTTTGAAAATAGATTTGAATTTAATCACCCCTTCTCCAACTGTTGCTTCTTCAGTTTCTTTATCAGCATCCTTCACGTGAAAAAGGCTAATTCGTCCCGGATATTTTTTTATCAACTTGACGGGATTATACCCTCCCTTATTTACCCAAAACAAATCTGCTTCGAAATCCACAAGATTCTTATCCGTTTCTTCAATCAACACTTCCAACGGCACCCTGCCTTCCATCTCTTCAAATTCGAAAGCATGGTTGTGGTAGCCAAATTTCAATCCGGCCGCGTTGCACTGCTCGCCGATAGCATTGAAGTTTGCAGCGACTGCTTTATATCCATCCAAAGTTTTCCTCAAGTCTCCCGGAGTGTACGGAACCACCAAATATTCAACTCCGATAGCTTTCGCGGCATCGATCATTTTTGGGGCATCTGCAGCGGTAAAATAACTACTGTGTGTAGCTTTCAGTGTCAAGCCATGATCAGTAAATGCTTTTTTATATTCAGCAGGAGTGTACTTACCTAAAAACATCCCATCTGTTTCTAGTCCATAACCTTCTACAATCTGATATCCGATTTTGGCAACTTTTGCAATCGTCCCCGAAAAATCCTCTTTCAGTTGATTTCGGACAGAATATATCTGAATTCCAACCTGCATTTCTCCAGCTGGTTCCGTAGACAACTTTGCTTTCGGGCTGTTGCTCTTAGAAGCATAAGCCATCGAGGGCAGGATTAAACTTGCCGCAGCAATTTGGGCACTTGTTTTAATAAAATCTCTTCGCTTTGTCATAATTAAAAAAAATATAATTTCTTGCTCATTGTGATAGATTGGTTAAATATAGCCATTGATTGCATAATTTCTATTTCGGTTGTCCCAAAAAAATTCGTTACCTAATATCCTAAACCAGCAATCAACAAATGGAATCCGTCCTAATAAACCAGAAAAGTAAACCAACATTCAATAAAAGACGCTTGATCCATGTAGAGTATCAGGGGCTTTTCACAAATGCACAATAAAGTACACGATAAACACGCGAAAGCTTTCATGGAAATATGATCCTTTTTTCTTCTAAAAGTATGATCAAGCCTTTTATGGCACTAAATAATTAACACAACATCAGAATTCTTACCTCGGTCTAAAAACACTTTTATTGCCTAAAATCCATGGTTACAACCAAACGTGGCAAATGTATAAAACCAACAAACGATATATAATTAAAATTTAACGTGATGCAAAGAAAGACGAATAAGGCTCAGTTAAAGGGATTGGTATTCTTAGTTTCAATATTGCTGATCCTGGTGAATGCTTGTAACGACAGTGAGAAGGAAAGCGTGTTTTTTGAAGATGAAGAGATATCTACTCTGGAGACAGAACAAGAAGCAGAAATGTATTTTAACATGATCGAATCCATTGGTAACGCGGCCATCCTCGAATTAGAATCCAATTCGGGCGGCAGGATTGAGCAACCCGCTGACCCGGAATTTTCTTGTGCCGAAGTCAACTGGGATGAAGAGAATTCGCGGATCGTGATCGACTTTGGCGATGGATGCAAAGGCCCGGATAACAGAACCAGAAAAGGGAAAGTAATTATAGAATATGAAGTGAATGAGCTTTTGGTAGAGTCTGAATTTGTAACTGTATTGGAAAACTTTTATGTAGATACGATAAAAATAGAAGGAACCAGAACGGTAACCATAGAAAGCCTAAGTTCAGAAGCGATTTCATATACGGCAGTGATCGAAGGCGGCAAAATAATCTGGCCAAATAAAACATTCATCACCAGAGAAAGCGAAGGCCTGCACACGATAAAGTATAGCGATCTTTCACTGAAAATAGAAGGCGAAGCATCCGGTAGTACCAAATCAGGTGTATCTTACGCTTCGGAGACCAAAGACCCATTGGTATTCAAAAGCGATTGTTTAGAATACAGGTTGCCTGTTTCAGGCTCTAAAACAATCACCGTGGAGAAACTGCCGCTCATCACTGTAAACTACGGCGACGGGGAATGCGACAATAAATTTACAGTTGCTATTGGCGAAAAAAGCAAGGAAATTTCATTGGATTAAGCTAGACATTCTGTGAAATAATTGGCTCAAAAAAGCCTGCTGGGATTTAATCTCGGCAGGTTTTTTTTGCTTTTCACAAGGAACATATCCTACTTTTCAATCTTTATTAAATCATTCTTAACATTCAAAAAATATCCTTCCGGGTCAGAAGAAGAAATCAATTGCTGCCATTGATCTTTTGCGGCGCCGGAATAAAGAGTTTCTGTTCCATCCATAGAAACAATCAAAAATCCATGAACATTATCGCAGGAATAAAACTCTGCCCTTTGCAAACCTTGCCGCCGTGTGAGTTTGAAGTCTTGCTGAAACCTAAAGGTCGTTTTACGAATTTTCTGAATAGATAAATCCAAACTTTCTATATCCAACTTCAGACTATCGCATGTAGTCGTTTGCGGCCCAACTAAATAATTGTGTTCCACTTCCTGAGCATTGCAACCATTGATGGGAAACCAACAAGCCAATACAAAGCTCAACGCATAAATAAAGCATCTAAAATCCATGAATTTATAAATTGGTAAAAAAGTAATACGCAATCACCAACACCACTGACAATTTCAAAACACTACCCAAAAGCAACCCCACCAGAGTACCTATTGCAGCTTTGTAAGCCACCTTCGCATTTGCTCCTTTCATCAACTCCCCTGCCATGGCGCCAAGCATCGGGAACGCAATAAACCCAAAAGGAGGAAAGAAAAACAAACCGATCACTACCCCGACAAAAGCCCCCAAAATCCCGTACTTGCTCCCACCCCACTTCTTTGCTCCAAGAACAGGAACCATATAATCCAACACCGTGATGATCACCACCACAACGCCCATAATTGCCATGAATTTCCATGAAAATGGTATTTCAGGCCCGATCTGCAAAAGCAAAAGTGAGATAAATGCCAAAGGCGGACCCGGCAAAACTGGCACAAAACATCCTATCAAAGCCAAGAGGATCAAAACTATACCGATAACAATCAATGCAATTTCCATGGATTTTTGATGCTTTTTAAATGAATTTAAAGTGGGTAAGGACTAAAACCTCCTGGCTTGAAAAATATTCTCCAATATATTTTTTTCGTAAAACACGATGTTTTTCATAGATCACAAGTTAATATTGCTAAAATATTCATAAACTGACTACTATGCGAATAATTACCTTTGTTGCTCTTTTGTTCATTTTCCTGACCGGTTGCTCAACAGTCTCCACCCATATTTCCAAGCCAACCCCTTCCAATGCAAAACTAGATCGTGTTTTGATCATCGCCATGGCCAATAAATATGAAACTAGAACAATGTACGAAGAGGAACTTTCATACCGCCTTCGCGAAAAGGGATACAACATGTTCAGCAGTATTCATGTCGATGAAAGCAAAAAAGACCTGTTTACCAAAGAAGAAGTTTTGGCGCTGATCAAGGAAAAAAATATTGATGGTGTAATTACCATGCGCCTGAAAGACATCTCGTCAAAAGAAAGATACACGACCTCCGACCGATATATTTCTGATCCATATAATTCTCAAAACTATTTTTTCAATTATATTGACACCTATTACAACGTCTATAGCTGGTCTTATCAGCAGGAAAAGACGATTGTGGTAGAGGCCAATCTTTTTGACAGCAAAGATAAATCTTTGATCTTTCAGGTAGATGCTACCATCAAAAACGAAGATTCGGCAGAAGATCGAGCAGGCGAATTGACAGAAAGCATTGCCAAGTCATTAAGCAGCAGCAAGCTTTTAAAGAAAAAGGAATAGCTGGATTTCCCACCGGGGACTCAAGGTGGGGTAATTAAAAAATATCCAATATGAAAAATGTGTTTTTTGTCCTGGTGCTTTTGTTCACGATTTTTACGACTGCATTCTCACAAGACACGATTTCATATACCCTCCGCTTTCCCAATGCAGTTCATCACGAAGCGCAAGTTTCTATAGAGCTTTCCAATCTCAGTTCCGGACAGCTCACGGCGACAATGAGCAGTTCGTCCCCGGGCAGATATGCTGTTCATAATTTCGCTAAAAATGTCTATAGCGTAAAAGCCTTTGGCAAAGACAGTTCGTCCCTTCCAATTCAAAAAATCACGCCCAGTTCTTGGAAGATTTCGGAAGTATCGGGAGTTGCCCAGCTAAGTTATACGGTTTATGGTAACCATGCAGATGGCACATATTTAGGAATAGATGCTGACTTTGCCAACCTGAACATGCCCGCAACACTGATGTGGATTGAGGGCATGGACGACTTTCCGGTAAAAGTAAAATTCGACATCCCTGATTCCAGTTCATGGAAAATCGCCACACAATTGCCATTGCTCGATAGCGCCAGCAAGACATACTTTGCTCCCAACCTGCAATACTTGATGGACAGTCCATGTATTTTGTCAGATTTTACTATGAAAGAATTTCGGATAGATGATGGCACCACAATTCGCATGGTCTTGATGACCGAAGCAACTGATGATGAAATGGAGCATTTCATACAAATGACCAAAGCAACCGTAATGGAACAAAAGGCGGTTTTTGGCGAGTTGCCGGGCTTCAACGACAGCACCTACACTTTTCTTTGCAGTTATGGTTCAGGATTTTATGGAGATGGCATGGAACATAGAAATTCGACCATGGTTACTTCAGGAAATATCCTTTCGGGAAATGAAGAACGCCTGATAGGTACGGTTTCTCATGAGTTTTTCCATGTTTGGAATATGGAAAGAATTCGCCCAGCATCACTTGAGCCGTTTGACTTTACCAAAGTAAATATGAGTGGCGAACTGTGGTTTGGCGAAGGGTTTACAAGTTACTATGGAGACTTGGCACTTTGCAGGGCTGGAATTACCCCAAAGGAAAAATATATCAGCTCCCTTAGTGGTAAAATAAACTATTTAGAAAATGCTCCAGGTTGGACATATAAATCGCCAATCGAAATGAGCAAAATGGCCGCATTTACAGACGCCGCCACCTCCATCGACGAAAACAACTATACCAATACTTTTATTTCCTATTATGTGTATGGAGAATTGATGGCTTTGGCATTGGATTTATCCCTTAGGGCAGAATTTAAAGAGGTTACGCTCGATGATCTGATGAAGGCCATGTGGAATAAATATGGCAAAACTGAAATTTCATACACCAACGACAACATTCAAACTACACTTGCAGAAGTCTGCGGAGACGGGAAATTTGCCAAGGATTTTTTTACTAATCACATTTATGGAAATCAACTACCCGACTTTGAAAGTCTATTTGATAAGATCGGCTACAAGATGATCCTAAAGCGACCAGGCAAGCCAAGCCTTGGGTTTGTCCGGTTAAAGTTTAATGGAGATACCGCTACCGTTCAATCCCAGCCATTGGTGGGGGCCTCATTATATGAAGCTGGGGTTTCGCAGGGAGACTTAATTTTATCGATAGACGATCAGCCAGTCACCAGCTATCCAGAATTGAATTTTATCATTGGAACCCGAAAAATTAACGATGAAGTCTCTATTTCCTTCTCACATCGCGGCAACCTCAGAAAAAGCAGCATGACCCTGAAAGAGGACAACCAACTCGTGTTGGTGCCAAAGGAAAAATTTTCTATTCGGACAATTCCTGAAGAAACTTCCCGCAAGGAAGCATGGTTAAAAAGTAAAGTTGATAAATAATTCAATTGTTGAGTTCATGGATTTTTGAGGCTTTTTTTTGAAAAATAGTCATTCTTTTGCCTGACTATTCCTTCAACTCACTCCCGCTCATTTCATTATCCAGTTTAAAAACCTTACTTTTGCGGCTTCAAATAATGATTCCTTATGATTTCTACAGATAATGTTTCCCTCGCTTATGGGAAAAGAGTGCTTTTCGACGAAGTAAATATCAAGTTTACCCAAGGCAATTGCTATGGCATTATTGGTGCCAACGGAGCGGGAAAATCCACTTTTCTAAAAATACTCACCGGTGATATCGTACCAAACTCGGGCTCAGTACAAATCGAACCGGGAAAACGTCTTTCTGTTTTAAAGCAAGATCACCACGAATTTGATGAGGAAGTGGTGCTGAATACTGTGATGATGGGCCACAAAAAAATGTGGGAGATCATGCAGGAAAAAGATGCCATCTATGCCAAACCGGACTTTAGCGAGGCAGACGGCAATCGCGCATCGGAACTGGAAATGGTATTTGCAGAAATGGATGGCTGGAATGCTGAATCAGACGCGGCAGCGCTTTTGAGTGGATTGGAAATCAAGGAGGAAAACCATTATAAACTCATGAAAGACCTCAATGGTCATCAAAAAGTGAGGGTCTTGCTCGCACAAGCATTGTTCGGAAATCCTGACATTCTCGTGCTGGATGAGCCTACCAATGATTTGGATATCAAGACAGTTTCATGGTTGGAAGACTATTTATTGAACTTTAAAAATACAGTCATAGTTGTTTCTCACGACAGGCACTTTCTCGACACTGTCTGTACCCATGTGGCAGACATCGACTTTGGAGCCATCAAGGTATTTACAGGAAACTATACTTTCTGGTACGAATCTAGCCAGCTGGCACTAACTCAGCGATCTTCTGCCAATAAAAAAGCAGAAGAAAAGAAAAAGGAATTGCAAGATTTTATTGCCCGATTTAGCGCCAACGCTGCAAAATCAAAGCAAGCAACCAGCAGGAAAAAGCTTTTGGAAAAAATCAATATTGAAGACATCCAACCTTCTTCCAGAAAATACCCTGCTATTATTTTCACTCAGAACCGTGAAGCCGGAGATCAGATTTTAGAGATCAAAAACCTTAATAAATCCATAGAAGGGAAAAAGCTCATCCACAATCTTGACCTGTACGTGAACAAGGGAGACAAGATTGCTTTTGTCGGTGATGATTCCCTCTTCATCACCACACTTTTCAAAATCCTGATGGAAGAAGAAAAGGCAGATTCTGGAGAATTTAGATTTGGCCAAACGATCACTACAGGATATTTACCTAATGAAAATTCTAGCTATTTCAAATCTAACGACAATCTGATCGACTGGTTAAGACAGTATTCTGAAGATGAAAAAGATGAAGTCTATATCCGTGGTTTTTTAGGAAAAATGTTGTTTTCCGGGCAGGAAACCCTAAAACAATGTAACGTACTCTCCGGTGGAGAAAAAGTAAGGTGCATGCTTTCACGCATGATGTTGGCAGGGGCAAACCTTTTGATCCTTGACGAACCAACAAACCATCTGGATTTGGAATCCATCACTGCGTTTAACAATTCTTTACAGAATTTCCCAGGAACTGTACTGTTTACATCCCACGATCATACTTTCACACAGACAGTAGCCAACCGGATTGTTGAAATATCTGCTGATGGATTTTCGGACAAATTAGGCACTTTTGATGAATATATGGAAAGCAAGAAGGGCGTAACTGCTTAAGGTGACTATATCAGTGGCTGATTGATTTCTTCTATGTCGATCTGATAGTCAAACTGAAGGTCTTCATCCATACCTGACAATATTTTGTGGATTTGTAATAGTTGGCGATTGTAAAGGTTGGTCATCACCTTACTTTCGCCTAAAGGCAAATCTAATTGGCGCATTTCCCTGCAAAAACAAATCAATAATTCAAGGGCAGTTTGTTTAGAATGTGAAAACTTAATGTGCTTTGCCACAATGCGCAAAATCCGTCTGATGCTCTTTTTCGCAACATAGATCGAACTAACATTCATCATGGAAAAATCAGCCTTTATTTCCTCCTTCAATTCTTCTCTGAAATTATCCTCGTCGTGCGCTTCAAAAAGAAGATAATTCAATAGCTCCTTATTCTCCTTTTTATACTTGGCCAGCCGCAAACAGCAATCCATCAGTTCTTTAGGCGATCGAGCATTTAACTCCTTTTTAATTGTAGAAAGTGGCGCTATTTCCATGGATTTTTGATGCTTTTTGATAAGTCCACAATGCTAATAAATATCAGTCGATTCACCTACACTATCCAAAAATCAATATAAACTCCCTATCTCTCATTCGCTCAATTCAAAAAAAATATTTATATTTCTAAACCAATAAACCTAAAAACCCATGAAAACCATCCTAAAAATCAATCACTATGCAGTATTAGTTTGCGTTGTCTTATCATTCATTTTGGGATTTCTTTGGTATGGCCCACTATTTGGCGATCCTTGGATGAGAATGGTTGGGCTGGATCTGGCAACTATTGAAGCCAATCCTCCAGGGGCTGGCGTGTGGATCACCAACCTTATTTCCTCTTTAATACCACTTTATGTATTAGCTTGGTTGTTTACAAAACTTGATATTCGGTCAGGAATCCATGGAGCGGGAATCGGGTTACTGATTACTTTTACCTTTGACTTTTTATCCAGAATGACCAGTAATATGTTCGCTCAAGCGCCTTATGAGCTTGCATGGATCACGGGCGGATATGACATGGTTTTGCTCACGATATCTGGTTTCATTCTTGGTGCTTGGTTCAAAGTCAAATCTTAGGGATGATGGTTTATACCTATCAGTTTTTTAAGCTAAATGCTGTTTCCGTTTGGGAAAATAAGATGAAACATCGTTCCTAAATTCTCCTTAGACTTTAAGTGAATACTGGCTCCAAGTTTATCCATAGCCTCTTTGGCAATGAAAAGCCCTAAACCGGAACCAGATGCTTTCTCCGTAGCTCGATAAAACATTTGAAAGACATTCTTTCTGTGCATTTCAGAAATTCCAATACCGTTGTCGCCTATTTCTAGCGACCACCAATCACCGTCATGTGAATACTTCACACAAGCTTTACGGTGTTCCTTCTTTAAATCCTGATATTTAATGGCATTGCTAAGCAAATTGTGCACGACCATCTGCATGCGCTGTCGATCAGAGCGGATTATAGTATTCTGCGGAATCGAAATATCAAATTGTAACCGATTATATTCCGGCATAAATTTCAATGAATCCACAATTTCATTTACAAATACATTCAGATCAATATCTACATATTCAAGATCAGATCTGGCATTTCTCGAAAATTGAATCAATTCTTCAATTACCTGTTCCAATTTTATAATACTTTCCTCGATATAGTTTAGGTGTATCGTCAGGTTTTGATCCTGATTGTCATGACGTGCAATATGCACCAACCCTTTGATTGATTTCAATGGCGCACTGATATCATGAGAAGCGCTGTAAACAAACCGATCAAGCTCACCAATCGTCTTATTCAATTGATCTACTGTTTTCTTTAGCCTTCTGGTTCGATTATTCACCTTATCTTCCAACGAATTATTGGCCAACCTCAACTGCTTTTGAGCCTCGGTTAGTTTCATGTTTTTAGAAACTAAATCATGATTTTGCTGCTTGATCTCAGCATTTTTTTGATCGATCAACAGTTCTAGATCCGACTGTCTTTTGGTCAAAATATGTGTTCGGTACTTGACAACCGCTAAAACACCTCCAACTAACATTATAACAGAAAAGAAAATAAAACCTTTAGTAAGATAAAAAGGAGGAACAATTTTCATGTGCAATTCCCGGAACTCGCTTGTCCAAATGTTGTTTGATGAAGATTTGATTTTAAGTGTGTAATTCCCAGGTTTAAGGTTTGTAAACGTAAGGTTACGTTGCCCACCAATGTAGTTCCATTCTTTGTCAAAGCCTTCCAATTTATAAGCGAAATCCAATTTACTTGGACTTTCATAATCAGGTCTTGTGAATTGAACGGTGATAAATCTCGATTCCTTATAATCTAGCTCAAGATCCTTGGTAAATAGAATGCTTTGATCCATTTCTTGACTATGGCTTCTCGGGCTGATCGAATTGCTAAATAACTTGAAGTCTGTAATGATCACAGGCGCCTGATTATTCGGTATGTCAATACTGTCAGGATGAAATACATTATACCCGTTAACTCCTCCAAAATACATATATCCATTTTTATCTAAGAATGAAGATTTATGTTTAAACACCTCCCCTTGCAAGCCAATTGATGGATCTAAAGTCTGGAACATGGACAATTCTGGATTAAATTTCACCAAACCATTTGTGGTCGAAATCCATAGGTTATGGTTAGAATCTTCTTCCATGCTCAACACAATTTGACTGGGGAAACCATCCTCTTCACTATAAACTTCAAACGTTTTATCACGCTTGTCAAAGCGATTCAATCCACCGCCAAAAGTCCCCAACCAAAGGTTTTCATCATGATCTTCAAGAATGCTAATGACAATATCATTGCTCAATCCGCAATTATCGAAACTATGATTTATAAAATACTCAAACTTGTTGGTGCGGATATCGAACATTCCAAAGCCTTCGAAAAATCCTATCCATAATTTATCATCTTTATCCAAATATAGTGAACGAACATTGTTGCGATAAGTAAGCCCCTCAAAATCATTCCTCAATTTATATCTGGTAAATTGTTTGGTTTTTGGGTCAAATTTATTGAGGCCACTGTTAGTTCCCACCCAGTAATTGCCATCGTTATCGACTTCTATGTCCCAAATACAGTTGTCTACAATACTGAAAGAATCGCTGGCGTCATGCACAAATTTTTCTATTCTCCCGTTCCGATAGATATTCAATCCCCCTCTGTAGGTTCCAATCAGCACAGCTCCGTCTTGTGCTTTATCAATGCACATAACCACGATATCATTCAGGTCTCGGGCAGTATTCCCCTTATTGATTACTTTAAAAATTCCATTATTCAAATAATTGAGACCACCACCATCTGTTCCTATCCAAAGCCCTTCAGCGTCCTGCAAAAAGCAATTAATGCTATTATTGCTAATTGAATTTTTATTTAAAATTTGCTTTCCAATATGTTTGACATGCGTGCTGGTACGGTTCACGAAGTTGATACCTCCTTTGTATGTCCCGAACCAATAATTACCTTTTTGGTCTTTAAAAATCGCACGGATGACATTTGAACTTATACTCCTCGGATTCGAAACACTTGCCTCATATGAAGCTATGGAATAATCATGGATATTTAAGATATTTAGGCCTCCTCCGTCTGTGCCAATCATCAGACTATTCTCATTGTCAAATGCTAGGCACGTAACTTCATTATTTCTAAGCCCTGAATTTTCTTGATTGAAAATCTCATGCGCATTTGTTTTTAAGTTGTATAAAAACACCCCACCGCCAAGAGTTCCGACAACCAATTGATCATTCTTGACCAACATATCTCTAATCGAATTCACCGGCAAGCCATTCGCATTGTTCAAAAAGGGTGAAATATCCATGGTATGCGTATTAACCTTAAATATCCCATTCCCCATTGTAGCTACGAGCAATTCATTTTTATTCGTTTTCAATATATCCCAAACAACTGTCTCTTGCAGTAAGTCGCTGGATATAGCATGGATTTTTTGGGTATTTAGATCAAGATATTTTAAGCCATCCGCCGTAGCGGCCATCCAGATTTTATTTTCAGAAGTATCAATTAAAATATTGGAAATGTTGATGTTTGTAGAATCGTGATATTGGATAAATTTTTCCGCACGTGGATCATACTTATTGAGGCCTCCTGCTGTACCTATCCATATATTTCCAGCCTCATCTTCTGCAAGATCCTGTACCATGCTGTTGGACAAACCATCTTCCCGGCCTTTCTTCCACCTAAAAGTTGTAAAATTTACTCCATCAAAACGATTGAGACCATTGTCTGTAGCTACCCAAATAAAACCAAGTTGATCTTCAACAAAAGCATTGACTGATGCTTGTGAAAGCCCCTGTCCTACAGAGATTTTCTTAAAGTACATATCCCCTGGCTGCCCATTATTTGCAATTGCAGTGATGCACCAAAAAAAACATATGATAATTTGAAGAAAATATAATCGGCTATAAAATTTCCTCATCCATTTCTTTTAAGACTGCTTAGGCAATTCCGTACAAAACTATTTGTAAAATTCTTTCATCAATTGTTTCAATTCTCCATGAATCACAGGAGCAGTTTCCGGCCCAAAAGAGTTAACCTCGCCATAGGGAGCGCTATCCCTACCGTAGGTAAATGGCGCATCCTCATCCCACTGACTTTTCGGAATAATATACCCTACCATATCATTGGCCATCCCAAATACAAAATTAAAATCTCCCTTCATTTGCGACCGCATATATGGCACTTCTACTGGCTCAATGTCAAAATCTTGTCCGTCGGGTGCTTCTACCCCTCCATTGATAATTTCCGGATAAATTTCACCTGGAACAGTGGCAAAATGTGCCGGACCTATGGAAAATACAGCCACCTCGGAGCGTACCTGCATCCATCCATTCATACCCCGATCTAAAAGCCCAAGCAATGCACCAAGACGAAAGAGTGGATTGCTGAATTTCAAATTAATCGTTTTGGCACGTATGGAGATTCCCGCCTTTTCTATAAAATAATCAGAGCTATCCAGAGCCTTTAACCCCAAATAAGCGAGATAATCTCCTTGGGCTTTGGTTTTTTCATATGTCGGTTCCTTGTATACTTCCCCAGAAAAAATATCTTTCACTTCTAGACTCGGATGGGTGGTCATGAGACCTCCCACGGCTCCATTAAAATAAACCGCAATCCCTCCAAGACCTTCATGAATTATACTATCCCCACTATATACACCATTTTCTACACCTTCTCTCACATAGTGCGGGAAATCGGAACTGATCAATAAATTTTCACTCCACAGAGTTTCAGGATGATCTGCCCAAGCGACCAATGTGCCAAGGGTTTCATTGTTTTCGGTATTTATAGCCTGCATCATACGCAGCCCTGCATCAAGCACATAGGGTGCTCGTGTATCTTTGACCACTGCAATTGCATCCTCTGGGTTGATAGCCAATTTAAATTTCGCTGGTTGCAAATTTTTGGCTGCTTCATCGATGGATTGTGCAGTTTTCTTTTTCAAATCTGCCATGTACTCGGGATTCACTCCGGTTTTCAAAGGACTCTCACCCCATAGCCCAAGCAAATCCGGAGCCTCGTGTGTATGTGTAGAACTAATTGTAGAGTATGTAATCCCAGAACTTTCACCTATAAGATTATGTACATCTATCACATCATCATTCATAAAACCTATGGCATCAATTGAAGTCATGGAAATACGAGACTTTCCATCGTCCACTACCATGGTTCTGGCCCATAGTTTATCATGAACTCCGTTGGCGGCGCGCTTATTACTGAACCCTGCAATCCATACTGCGTCAAATTTTCCATTCCCGTTTACATCTTCGTAAGTATCACCGTCAGCCGGAACATACTTCGCATCTCCATTTACATCCGTCCATCTATCTATGACTTCCGGTGTTATTGATACAGCTGCAAAACCAACCTTGAATGGATTTTGTGAGGTATTGGAAACTGACACATCCACATTGTATCCGGGATGTCTATCCTTAACATTCAGGAAGACATAAATTAAAAATATCAGAAGAAGAGATGCAAAAAAGATCATAAAACGCTTAAACCATTTGTTCATAACAATAAAAAATTTTGACAGATAATAGCTATAAATTTAACACAAAAAAATGCCGCATAAAAAACTCATTTTTGGAATAATCTTTAAAAATAAAAAATATGATACGCAAATCCCGAACCCCTCTGATAAATCATTTTTAAGTAGATTATTATGAAGTTAAAAACAGAAATTCTCGGGAGGAGGAATATTATGGTTAGAACACAGCTATTTGAATTTTCAATATCACGGTGAAAAAAGGACGGATACTACTGATTGAGTTCATTGGCTTTTGCCATTATTGGATGCGCTAAAATAACCCTTTTGAGTTCGTGGAAATCAACCGAACCAGTTTTTTTGTACACAACTTTCCCTTCGGGTTCTATCAAGGCGGTATAGGGCAGCGCGCCATTCCACTCAGGATCGATTGCAGCAATTAGTTGGTGAAAATCTTTGCCGGAATAAATATAATTTTGCACGGCTGCGTGATTCATTCTAAGAAAATTCAAGGCATTTGGTTTATGGTCTAGCTGATCCGCACTTATCGAAACAAATTCAAATTCTCTACTAATAAACATCCTGTAATTATTTAAAAACTCCGGGAAATCTTTTGCACAAGGCTTGCACCAAGTGGCCCAAACGTTAACCAAACGCAGATTTTCGGTATGGTTTTTCATTATCTTTTTTATTCCTGACTGATCGACGGTCTTCAGGGAGACAGGCATTTTTTTCCAATCCCTATTTACTTTTTCTGTTCTGGCTTTATTCCATCCCCATTTTACGGAACACCCAAAAGGTTTGGTGCATGGTGAGAGTATTTCCACATCTAATAACACAGCATCAATTACACTTCGTATTTCATTGGCATTGGCTATTCCCGGCTTTTCATATGCGTCGATTCTTCCGCTATATTTTAGTTTTCGGTTCTGATCAAACACAAAAGCATGTGGTGTTACTTTAGGGCCATACTTTATGGAAACTTCTTGTGTATCCCCATCATACAAATAAGGGAAATTGAATTCTTTACGGTGCGCTCTTATTTTCATCTCTTCAAATGAATCCCCTAGATCGGAATAACCCAGTTCTTCAAGTAGCAATGAATTTATGGAATTTGGGGATATTGCAACCACTTGCACACTTTCATGTTTGTAGTCTTCAGCTAGCTGGATAATACGGTCTTCGTAGGCCTGGGAAGTGGGACAATGGTTGCATGTAAAAATAACAACCAGAACCTTTGAGGCATCGAAATCACTCAGTGAATAAAATTTACCATCTACACAGGGTAGTTTAAAATCAGGAGCCTGGCTGTTGAATTCCAAAGGGAATACTTCCTGCCTTTTCACGTCCCGAGGTTTTGCCATAAATACCACGGGGGATGACTCCACAATAGTCTTCTTGTCTAAAGTTGCACTGCCCTTTTTCCCTGCGCAGGCCGATAAAACTAATAACAACACTACTACCCAAGAATAGTGTCTTTTTTTGGTCATCATGTTACAGCACTAAAAAAAATAGAGTTGTAAAAATAAAAAAAATCATACATCCTTTGTACATTTCAAATATTAAGATATTAAGAACTTACTATAATCAGATTGGTCTTAACACAAACAATAGATTAAAATAGAGATAATGTAATTACATTATCTCTATTTTAATACCAATATAGATCGTTTTGATACTACTTCCAACTACAGTTTATGTAAAAAAAATATCTTTGAGTAGATAATCTAATTAATCACAGCTAAAATAATCCTGGCTGGCAATAGGATTTTTTTAAGTTATAATAATATTAGATAATTATAATAAGGATTCTAACATTATAGCTTTGAGGAAATGACATATCTCGTAGCGGGTATTTAGATTCTATCCACGGACACTCGATTCCGGTATCCTCTTCAACAAATCTTTTGTTTGATCAAAACCTTCCTGACCGATAGTAAAACAATCTAAATATTCCTGATGGAGAGCAAATTGCAAGCATTCATCTTTTTTATCCACTAGTTTACCAGCACCAAATATTTTCATACCTATAATACCCTTGCCCTGTGATTTCATTTTTTTCAATACCGGCACTACCTCATCTACTGCTCCATCCATACTAGCAGCATACGGATTTATACGTGCTAAATCGACTTGAACCCAATCAGAATTTGCGGCGGCATTGAGTGCACCCAATGTGTGGCAACTTACCCCATGCGCCCGGATAATGCCATCTTCCCGCGCCTGACTCAAAACATCCATGCCCGCCTCCTTCAATTTTGGCCAGTTGGGATCTGTCTGCACATGCAGGAGTACAATGTCCAGATAATCCGTCCCTAATTCCATTTTAAACCTCTCCAAATCAGCTTTCATTTCACTTGCAGTAGTAGCATGGGTTTTGGTCATTATGACTACATTTTCGCGGGGCACATATTTTAAAGCTCCTTTCAAATGTTTGTGAGTTCCGTATTGATCAGCGGAATCCCAAAAATTAACTCCCTCATCATATGCTGCATGGAGCAATTCTCCCAAACCTTTCACCCCTAGCTTCCTTGTCTGATTTGATTGTTTATTCACTCCGCTCGTTCCTGTACCCATGGCTAACCGAGACAATTCGATCCCTGTATTTCCCAACATTTGTCTATCAGAAGCATATTTTTTTTCTGCTCCGGCAAAAAGATTGTGAGGAAATGAACTTGTGGCAAATGCCCCGGCAGTTAGGAGGGAAGATCTCAAAAATTCCCTTCTACGGATATTTCCGGACTTAGGGCAGGTGTTAAAGTGCTTTGGATGTTTCATGGTTTTGGAGATATATTTCTATTCAATTTCTCCAATTATCCTTTTCAAAGCAAGTTTTATATAGGATAAGATTACTCCAAGTAAGCCATGAAGCCGACCTAGGGCTTTATAATATAGGAATCATTTTAAGGCAAACAGGCTTTTTAACTTGTATCTCCACTCCATTTGACCTGAGCTTTCCAGTCTCTTGATCTACCTTGAATACCACAATATTATTTGTGTTCTGATTGGCAACCAATAAAAATTTTCCCGTTGGGTCAATCACAAAATTCCTAGGCGTTTTTCCTTTCACAGAAGTGTGATCTACATAAGTAAGATTACCTGTTTTTTGGTCAATTTTGTAAATGACTATGCTGTCATGTCCACGATTGGAGCCATATAGAAATTTACCATCGGGGGAAACATGGATATCGGCACAGGTATTTTTCTCTGCAAAACCCTCGGGCAAGGTCGGAACCGTGGACAGCAAGGTTAACGCTCCTGTTTTGGCATCGTAGCCAAACGAAGAAATCGTAGAATTCAACTCAGAGATCACGAAAGCCAATTTTTTATTGGGATGAAATGTCAAATGCCGGGGCCCGGATCCTGCGTCGATATTGAAAACACTTGATTGGATCAATTTCCCATTTTTTCTATCTATTGCATAGCTGATCACTTCGTCCGCCCCTAAATCCGTAGCTATGGCAAACTTCTGCTTCGGATCCAATACAATGCCATGGGCATGGGGTTTATCCTGTCTCCCAGCTATTGATTTTGAGCCCTTTTGCTGTTTTAAGTCGGTAAAATCCATCAATTTTCCATGGGCCTGAATGGGTAGCATTACAAAGCTACCACCAGAATAATTTGCCACAAAAGCATGGCTTCCTGAATGATCAATACTCACGTAGCAAGGTGCCCCACCACCACTAGCTACTTGACTCAATTGATGCAATGAACCATTGCTTGGATCAATGGCAAAAGAACTAACTGCCCCAGATTTTTCACCATTATAATCTCCAGTTTCATTGACAGCTATCAATAAATTTTTCTTTGGATGAATGGCTAAATAGGATGGGTTTTCGACACCTTTTGCTGTGGAGATGTAAGTAATATCTCCTTCTAAGGCATCAAACCTATATACATAAATCCCTTCCTCTGCTCCTTGCGAATAAGCTCCTACATATAAATAAAATTGTTCTGATGGATTATTGAGGCTTTTTTCGGCTTGTAACGTGTGCATCATCAAAAAGGCAGTTATGAGTAACAGTAGTTTTTCTTTCATGATGTAATTTACATTTATTTACAAATACTAAATAAACTGCGAATACTAAAATCATCAATTGCTAATCAACATCAAGGGATTTCAAATATTTTATCTGCCTTATTTTAGCCTCCTAGCCCCTCGGTTGAATTACATCATAAAAAACCATCAATTTTCCATGGTCTAAAAAGATGCGCTTTTTTTTGCCAACAATTCTATAAAGGTTATTTTTACCTTTAAACTATCTAAGGATAATATTTTTACGCTAAGACAAGACACTCATGAGTACACATTTTTCCCTTTTGGATTACATCGTTTTTGGGCTTTATGCCTTATTGATTATTGGTATCGGACTTTGGATTTCGCGCACAAAAAAGGGTGAAGAAAAAACCGCAGATGATTATTTCCTCGCCAACAAATCATTGCCATGGTGGGCGATTGGAGCTTCACTGCTTGCTGCAAATATCTCTGCGGAGCACTTTATCGCTATGTCAGGTTCGGGGTTTATCACCGGATTAGGCATTGCTGCTTATGAATGGATGGCAGCTGTCGTTTTGATCATCGTGGGTAAATATTTATTGCCAATTTTCCTAGAAAAGAAAATCTATACGATGCCTCAATTTCTGCAAGTGCGCTTCTCCAAAGGAGTAAGTACTGTGTTTGCAGTTTTCTGGCTTATGGTTTATGTCTTTGTAAACCTGACGACTGTATCGTACCTCGGCGCGCTAGCAATGGAAAAAATCATGGGCATTCCGCTCTTTTGGGGTGTCATCGGATTGGCTTCTATTGCCGGGATCTATTCTATCTATGGAGGATTGAAAGCCGTAGCATGGACAGATGTCATCCAAGTTGTATTTCTGATCGGCGGTGGATTAGTGACCACCTTTTTGGCTCTTAATGCCGTAGGTGGAGGCAGCATACTACATGGATTTAGCGAGATTTTCACCAAAGCCAGAGACCATTTTGACATGATCATTACACAAGGGCATACAATAATTCCCGACACCCTCGATCCAGTAACAGGTGAGGTGCTCACGACCAAAGACGCTTTTTATGACCTCCCAGGAGTTGCTGTTCTCTTAGGTGCCATGTGGGTGACAAACTTAGGTTATTGGGGGTTTAACCAATATATAATTCAAAAGGGCCTTGCTGCAAAATCATTAGAGGATGCTAAAAATGGTTTGATATTCGCCGGATATTTGAAAATATTGATCCCTTTGTTGGTGATTGTACCAGGTATCACCGCTTATGTATTGATCAATAACTACACACCTGAAGAACTTTCTGTGATAATCGGTAAGCCTGCGGAACTCATCGGAGGAATCATCAAATCCGATGAAGCCTATCCATGGTTATTGAAGAATTTTGTTCCGGAAGGTGTGCGCGGATTGGCATTTGCCGCATTGATTGCTGCTATTGTATCTTCGCTTGCATCGATGATCAATAGTACTTCTACAATCTTCACCATGGATATTTATAAGAATTACATGAACAAAACAGCTACAGATAAGCAATTGGTATATGTAGGAAGAATCGTAGCTTTTGTTGCTTTAATTATTTCTTCCCTCGCCGCCCAGCCTCTTCTGGGCGGACTAGATCAGGCATTTATTTATATTCAGGAATACACAGGTTTCATTTACCCTGGGGTATTTGTAGTATTTATCATGGGACTGTTCTGGCGACAAGCTACAGCCAATGCGGCATGGTGGACGGCCATTGCTACCTTCCCTGCAAGTATTTTGTTTAAGGTTACCATGCCTGACACTCCTTTCCAAATTAGAATGGGATACGTGCTTATCATCTTAATACTTATTGCATCAGTAGTCAGCTTTGTGGATAAAGGCAAAAAAGTACGGTCTGCTTGTCCAGAAAGTTTTATGGGAAAATCAGCTCTCAATTCGGGTTGGGTGCTGATTGGCATCGCAGCAATCGGAGTTGTTTTAGGTTTGATATATTCTGAGCCGCTTGAACATTTAGCATTTTCATCTATCTATATGTTTTCTGTGATGATCGCTTTTATTGGTGTTATTATAATCACGAATGTGAAAATGAACGTAGCTGATGCAAACGCAATAGAACCTGATAGCTCAATTTTCACTACTGGCCCAGCCTTTAATATTGGTGCGTTTGGGATTATGGCAATCTGCACATTGATGTACTTCTTATTTTGGTAAAAATCGGATGAGCAGCTTTTATTCAGGCGAACCGAAATACCTCATTTCTGTTGATTGCGTAATTTTTGGATTTGACAAGGATAAGCTTAAACTACTACTTGTTAAGCGTATGCGCCCTCCACAAGAGGGTGACTGGTCGTTGATGGGAGGTTTTTTGCAAAAAGACGAACAACTTGAGCAAGCTGCCCAAAGAATATTAACAAAATGGACAGGCTTAGAACAGGTGTTTTTGGAACAATTTTACACATTCAGTGAGTTGGACCGTGACCCTGGGGCTCGAGTGATTTCTTCGGCATTTTATGCCTTGATAAAAATTGAAGAAACCGACAAAGAGCTAACCAAAAAGCACAACGCAGAATGGATTGACATTGATAAATTACCTGAATTGATTTTTGATCACCTGAGAATGGTACAAATGGCTTTGGAAATCATCCGACACAAATGTCGCTTTGAGCCACTTGGATTTGAACTGTTACCGGAAAAATTTACTATTCCGCAACTGCAAAAACTCTATGAGGCCATTTTGCAACGGAAACTTGACAATGCCAATTTCAGAAAGAAGATTTTATCTATGAAGATATTGAAAAAATTGGATGAAAAAGATAAGGAATTTTCAAAGCGCGGTGCCTTTTACTATCAGTTCGATCAGGTTAAATACAACAAGCTCAATACATCAGGATCATTGTTCGAAATATAAAACAGAAGGAAAATGTTGGACCAATTAAAGCACGAAGTATGCCAGGCAAATCTTGATCTGGTAGCTCATGGACTAGTAATGTTTACATGGGGAAATGCAAGTGCCATTGATCGTGATAAAGGCTTGGTAGTTATCAAGCCTAGCGGAGTAAAATACGATGCTATGAAACCTGATGACATGGTTGTGATAGATATGAATGGCAAAGTTGTAGAAGGAAATTATAAGCCCTCATCAGACACTGAAACACATTTGGTACTTTACCGCAGTTTTCCTGGTATTGGGAGTGTTATTCATACGCATTCCGAATGGGCAACTATTTGGGCGCAAGCGGGCCAAGCAATCCCTGCCTTGGGAACCACGCATGCAGATTATTTTTATGGAAATATTCCATGCACCAGAAAAATGACGGCTGATGAAATCAATTCTGGATATGAAAAAGAAACCGGAAATGTAATTGTAGAAACGTTTCAGCATCTAGACCCAAATGCAATTCCGGGAATTTTGGTCAATAATCATGGCCCCTTCTGCTGGGGAAAGGATGCCGCAACGGCCGCGCACAATGCAGTCGTTCTCGAAGCAGTGGCAAAAATGGCGTACCATACCAGACACATCGCCAATGTTCCTCCCATCGATCAGGAGCTTCTTGACAAGCACTATTTAAGAAAGCATGGAAAAAATGCATATTATGGACAAAAATAGCTATTAAAGCACTTTAGGGCATTGACCGGAAAAGTTAAAAGCACACGAACAAAACCATGGTACATGTCCCGACGAAATCAGTACTTTATAAAAAAACTATAAAAAGATGAAAGATAAAAAATATGTGATTGGAGTGGACTACGGTACGGACTCTGTTCGCTCAGTCATAGTAGATACAGAAAATGGAAATGAACTTGCCAGTGCAGTCTACAGCTACCCCAGATGGAAAGAAGGTAAATATTGCAATCCCTCCAAGAACCAGTTTCGACAACATCCATTAGATTATCTGGAAGGTCTGGAATATACTGTAACGAATGCCCTCGCTCAATGCCAGAGTCACGTTCCGCAGCAAGTAGTCGGCTTATCTGTGGATACGACCGGATCTACTCCGATAGCAGTAAATACAGCAGGAACTCCCTTGTCTCTCACACCGGAATTTGAAGAAAACCCAAACGCGATGTTCGTGTTGTGGAAAGACCATACTGCGCTAGGCGAGGCTGAGGAAATCAATCAATTGGCGAGGTCATGGGGTGGAGCAGACTTTACCAAATACGAAGGAGGCATTTATTCTTCTGAATGGTTTTGGGCCAAGGTACTGCACATCGTTAGGGAGGATGAAAAAGTGAGAAATGCAGCATTTTCCTGGGTGGAACATTGCGACTGGCTACCGGGCCTATTAACCGGACAGACAGATCCATTGCTTATCAAACGAAGTAGATGTGCAGCAGGGCATAAAGCCATGTGGCATGAAGACTTTGGTGGATTACCCGAGGAAGAGTTTTTGACAAAACTTGACCCGCTTTTGTCAGGAATAAAAGAAAGGTTATTTGAGGAAACGTACACAGCAGATTCCCCAGTTGGAAATCTATCTCAAACTTGGGCCGATAAACTGGGCTTACCCACCTCTGTAGTTGTGGGAGCTGGAACATTTGATGCGCATGCAGGAGCAGTTGGTGGAGCTATAGAGGCTTATACCTTAAGCAAAGTTATGGGAACATCTACCTGCGACATGCTAGTCGCTCCAATGCAAGAAGTAAAAGATAAACTTGTTCAAGGAATTTGTGGTCAAGTGGACGGATCTATTGTCCCCGGAATGCTGGGCTTAGAAGCCGGACAATCTGCTTTTGGGGATATTTATGCATGGTTTAAAAATCTGTTAATGTGGCCAAGTATAGAGATTATAAGGAATTCAACAGAAATAGATAATGCCACCAAAGCCAAACTTATCGAAGATATCAATGATGGCATTATTGCTAAACTATCCGAACAGGCTGCCAAAATTCCAATAGGAGATTCTGGAATCACAGCCATTGACTGGATGAACGGGCGAAGGACTCCTGACGCTAATCAAAACTTAAAAGGAGCCATTTTTGGGCTAAACCTAGGATCAGATGCACCTTCTATTTTTAAATCGTTGGTAGAAGCCACTTGTTTTGGATCCAAAAAAATAGTTGAGCGATTTATTGCTGAAGGCATACCAATTAAACAGGTAGTAGCCTTAGGTGGAGTGGCAAAAAAATCTCCTTACGTCATGCAGGTGATGGCTGATACACTCAATATGTCCATAAAGGTTGCCACCTCAGAGCAAACCCCTGCCTTGGGCGCAGCTATGCTTGCGGCTACAGCATCTGGAGTTTATTCAAGAGTTGAGGATGCCGTGAAGGCAATGGGGAGTGGGTTTGATGCAGAGTATCATCCGAACCTTGAGAATGTTAAACAGTATGAATCATTATATAAAGAATATTGTGCTTACGCTGAATTTATAGAAAGCCAAAGCAAGGTGTCAGAGTAGAAATAAATTCAATAGCTAATGAATGATGACCTGAAACAATACGAAGCTTGGTTTGTAACTGGCAGTCAGCACCTGTATGGTGAGGATACGCTGAAGCAAGTTGCCGAACATTCTGCAGAAATATCTAATGCCTTTAATGGTAATGTTTCAATTCCTGTTAGGATCATCTTCAAACCTGTCCTAACTACTCCGGATGCTATTCGAACACTGTTACAGGAAGCTAACAATGCTAAAAACTGCATAGGTATCATTGCATGGATGCATACCTTCTCACCGGCAAAAATGTGGATTGGCGGTTTAAAAAACCTTCAAAAACCCATGCTTCATCTACATACCCAATACAACAGGGATATTCCTTGGTCCACGATTAACATGGATTTTATGAACCTCAACCAGTCGGCCCATGGCGGTCGGGAGTTTGGATTTATTCAATCAAGAATGCGACTGAATAGAAAGGTCGTGGTAGGACATTGGCAAGATGAAGAAGTGATTCAAGAAATAAATATTTGGGCCAGGGTTGCCGCTGCAAAATACCACATGCAGGAAATGAAAATAGCCCGAATCGGTGACAACATGCGTCAGGTAGCCGTCACCGAAGGAGACAAAGTCTCTGCAGAAATAAAATTCGGATACTCAGTCAATGGCTATGGTCTTGGAGATGTCGTTGTTTTTGTCGATAAAGTCTTAGAATCCGAGATCAATAATTTGGTCGAGGAATATGATGACACCTATGAAATGATGGATTCAATGCGTAAGGGTGGCGAACGGAGGTCATCATTGACAGAGGCGGCCAAAATTGAGCTAGGATTGAGAGCATTTCTGGAAGATGGCGGGTTTCATGGATTTACTGATACTTTTGAAAATCTACATGGGCTAGCCCAGCTTCCGGGTATTGCCACACAGCGCCTGATGGCAGATGGCTATGGGTTTGGTGCCGAAGGTGATTGGAAAACCGCTGCATTGGTCAGAGCAATGAAATTAATGTCTTCGGGAATGAAAGCAGGCAGTTCGTTCATGGAAGATTACACCTATCATTTCCAGCCAGGTAAAAATTATGTGCTTGGATCTCACATGTTAGAAATTTGCCCTACCATCGCAGCAAGAAAACCAACTTGTGAAGTTCACCCGTTAGGTATTGGTGGCAAAGATGACCCTGTTCGACTAGTGTTTAATTCCCCAGCAGGAAATGCGATCAATGCCTCAATTGTAGACTTAGGTGATCGATTTAGGTTATTGGTAAATGAAGTAAAAGCCATGGATTTAAACGCACCTATGCCCAACCTTCCCGTTGCTCGTGTACTTTGGGAACCCCTTCCGGATCTAAAAACTGCTGCCTCGGCCTGGATATTGGCCGGAGGTGCGCATCATACATGCTACAGCCAAGCCATTACCACGGAATTTATGGAAGACTTTGCTGATATGTTTGATATCGAACTTGCCGTTATTGATGCAGACACCAAAATCCGGGATTTCAAGAATGAATTAAAATGGAACGAAGTGTATTTCCAACATAGAAAAGAGTGGTAATTTTACATTTTTACTCGTTGAAGTATTGCGAGTAATAGACAAAAAATGGCAACTATATTAATAGAAATCCATTCACCAAGGATATTATAAAAAGCATTAAATCAACCATAATCCCGAAACGGGATTTCAAATTGGCAGTGAGGGTATGTAGTGCCTTGCTCATTTGTTTTTCAACAGTTCCTTGCGATACTTTCATCAAATCAGCGATCTCTTTATAAGTAAAACCCTTTTCACGACTTAATTTAAAAACGGCCCTTCGCTTAGTTGGGAGTTGATCTACCAAGTTATTTATTATTTCAGCCAGCTCAGCATGATCTATGT
>JAUHYU010000155.1 GCA_030426345.1 Bacteroidia bacterium | reverse complement strand
GCCTTTATAATCTACCTGATTTACATATTGGTAATTCTACACATTCACCTCTTCCTCAATTCAAACAAGTCCGTTCTTCTGTCCCGCAGATTTCTGACACTTCCGAACTGATTTAGCTCGCTCAATAAATCGAGATCAACATCAGCAATCAAGATCATTTCGGTATTGGTCGTGGCCTCGGCTTTGATTCCATTGGCTGGAAATGAAAAATCACAAGGGGTAAAAACCATGGACTGAGCAAACTGGATGTCCATGTTATGGACTTTTGGTAGATTGCCCACGCTCCCCGCGATGGCCACGTAGCATTCGTTTTCGATGGCGCGCGCCTGCGCGCAATGCCGCACCCTGGAATAACCATTTTGTGTGTCTGTCAGGAATGGAATGAACAAAATATCCATGCCCTCATCTGCCAAAAGCCTACTCAATTCCGGAAATTCGGAATCGTAGCAGATCAAAATCCCGATCTTTCCGCAGTCTGTATCAAAAGTTTTCAATTGGCTACCGCCTTGCATTCCCCATATTTTTGCTTCGTCAGGAGTCACGTGCAGTTTCTCATATCTCTCCGTGGTTCCGTCTCTTTTGCAGAGATACCCAACATTGTAGAGCAAGTCGTTTTTGATCTCGGGCATACTTCCCGTGATCACGTTAATATTGTAGGCAATGGCCAATTCTGAAAACTTCGAAACGATGTTGGCCGTGTGCTTGGAGAGTTCCCGGATCGCTTCAGATTCCGGAAGATGGTTGTTTTCTGCCATCAACGGCGCATTGAAAAACTCCGGAAACAATGCAAAATCTGAACGGTATCCGGAAACAGCATCAATGAAATATTCTGCCTGTTGCATCAATTCGCCAAAATTTTTATACGGTCGCATTTGCCATTGGATCAATCCAAGTCGCACGATTTTTTTCTGGGTAGCGGCTTTATCTGATTGTTTTTTGTAATAGATGTTGTCCCATTCCAAAAGCACTGCAAATTCATTGGAAGCTTCGTCGCCCTCCAAATATCCCTTCAATATTTTTGACGGATGAAAATCATTGGATATCTGAAAGTTCAGCACCGGATCATGGATTTCTTTTCTTTTTACCTTTTCGATGTATTCTTTTGGCGACATCTCTTCGGCGTATTTATGATAATTTGGAATTCTTCCCCCAAAGGCAATTCCGCGCAGGTTCAGGTTTTCGCAAAGTTCCTTTCTATAATCGTACAATCGTCGGCCCAGCCTCAGACCACGAAATTCTGATTTGATAAACACATCGATGCCATACAAAACATTGCCATCTTGTGAGTGTGTATCGAAGGTGTAATTGCCGGTGATATCCCGATAGGTGTGCTCCCCTTCCAACTCGTCGTAGTCCACAATAATGGCCAATGCACAGCCAGCCAACTGCCCGTTTACTTTGATGATGACCTGCCCTTCCGGAAATTTTGCGATCAGAGACTGAATATGCTCTTCCTTCCAATACGAATTTGGCATGCTGGAATATGCTTCAATCATGGCATTTTTCAATTCCTGATAATCGTTGATGGTCAGGAATTGCAATTCAATATTTTCAATATCTATCATCGTTTTATTTTAAGAAAAGTCATCAAAATTCCATGGATTGGGTGTAATAGCCTTTCTACTCCTCTGGGTCAGAAAAGCCTTTAAAATCCATGAAATTATAATTTCAGATGCTAAGTTTTATACTTTGGACTTAATGATTTCCTTATGTTTCAAAGTGTACACAGATTTGTATGATTCTGGATTTACAAAAAAATCATCCAATTCCTTTCTAGTTTTCTCTTCGATAAATGGTATCAATGGTTGCTCCACCTCAAAGAGTTTCCCAATTGATTGTCTGATTTTTTTATCCCACTCCTGATAGTAATCATCAAAATCCTCCGGTCTGATTACTTTTCTACAGCCCTGCTCTCCACACATCAAAGTCATTTCGCTGTCCAAGTTGAAAATTCCATATTCGTCAGTGATCTGCTCACCTTCTTTGATATCCCTAATAGCCATTTCAAAACCATATCCGGTACTGATGGTATTGCAATTGCAGCAGTGGTTGACGTATTTGGCAAAATCCCAACTTACTATCCTATTGCCATTTTCATCGATATAGGAATACTTATCGATCACCTCTTTCATGGGAAAATCATGCATTAGATAGTCCGTGGGAGTGATTACTAGCTCAAGGCTGTCCTTGACATAAACAATCGTTCCCTCCGGAATATCGGTAGCGGCAAATACACCATAGCCTATCGGCTCACCGATGTATCTCAATTGCGTATTGGGATGGATCATTTTGGTTAATAAAAATATTATTTAGAAGTTTCGAATGTTATAAATCCTCATCGTCGTCATCATCTGACAGATAATCGAGGTCCGAATATTTATCTTCATATTCATCTTTTATTTCTTCTTTCAAAGATCCGCTCTCATCGAAATCGTCATCATCTGAAATTATTTTTTCTGCTTCAGACACCGTCATCCTGATTAAGTAGATTTTATCATCTGTTTCGAATCGAAGTCCATTTATTTTCTTGCCTTCTTTATTCATAAATTGAATAAGAAATTGGCTATACCCGTCAGGATACACGAGCTTTAATTGTTCTTTGAGTTCGTCACTCAGCTTTTCATAATCCTGAGTAACCCTGATTTTGTCTACGTTTGTCATTCCAAATTGATATATATTTCAGCATAGTTTAATTGATATCCAACAGCAATATTATGATTGTACTCACTGCCAAAATTCGCAATAAAAGTATGTAGTATAAATTAATATCCTATATCTATTTTACAATTTTTATTACTTCAAAAATGCCTCCAATTTGTGTATTTGAACAATACGGTTATCAGGCTAAAATTACAATCTCAAAAAAATGTTCTCTAATCAAAATATGCCTGTAGCTCCTTCTTAAGATTTTCCCATTGACTTTTATCGCCCGTTATGGCTTGCAATCCTTCTTTCACCTTGGACGTACCAAACCTGAAAGCCTGGCCAAAATCAATATGCGGAGGCAATGAAAGTTCCCCGCTACTGACGACAGCGTCAATGATAAATGGCTTGGTAGAATTTTTTGCTTGAACGATGACTTTTTCAATATCCTTCGCATGTTCCACCCTAATGCCCTCCCCTCCGCAAAGGCGGGCATAATCTGCAAAATTCACGTTTTGTTCTTCCAAAGCTTCAAGGCTTGGCTCCAGACCTGCTTCTTCCATTTCCAATTTCACAAAGCTCAATTCAGAATTATTGAAAATCAAAACCTTGATTGGTAATTCATATTTTACAGCAGTAATAAAATCTTGCATGGCCATATTAAATGCCCCATCACCGGAGAAGCACCAAACTTCCCTGTCGCGGTCAAGAAATTGAGCACCGATCGCAGCTGGCAAACCCACCGCCATCGAGCCATGATTAAAAGAACCAATCAATCGGCGATTGCTGTGAAAAGAAACATGATGCGCCGCCCAAATAGCAGAAGTACCAGTCTCAATAGTAAAAATGGCATCGTCTGAAGCGTGGCTATTGATCATATCGGCAAAAATCTGAGGATGTAAAGGCTCATTATCCCGGTCAGGAGAAGCATCTGATTTCATATTCTCCCTCCATCGTATAAAATTTTTTCTATGCATTTTCAAAAATGCATCATCGTCTCGCTGGGTGACCTCATCATCTATTTTTTCCAAAAAAGCCTTGATTTCTCCATGAACTCCAATATCCACCGATGTTCTATTCCCAATATTTTCTTCGCGGATATCTACCTGAATTGTTTTGGTGACATGTGGCAAAAACTCACTATACGGAAAGTCCGTCGCCAACATAATCAACAAATCACAATTCATCAATGCGCTATAGCCGGATGGGTTGCCAATTAGCCCCGTCAGCCCAACTACATTTTCAGTATCATGGTCAAAAATATCGGAAGCCTTTAGTGTATGCGTGATCGGAGCTTGTAGTTTTCTTGATAACTTCAATACTTCTTCACGTGCATTCCTACAACCATGTCCTGCCAAAATTGCAATCTTCTTAGCGGCATTAATGGCATCAGCTGCACTGGCCACAGATCGATCTCCAGGCACTAAAACAGCATCTGACTTTGATAAAGCGCCCAAAAACCCATGATCTTGAGCATCCATTTGTGCAATGTCAGAAGGCAGTTCAATTCGGCAAACTACTCTTTTGGCCAAAGCAATCTTCACTGCTCGCTGTATGATTTTTGGTGCCTGTTCCGGAGAACGGATCACCGCCTGATATTCGCACACGTCATCAAACATCTTTTGCAGATCAACTTCCTGAAAATAGTTGATACCCATATTCTTAATCGGTACCTGCCCGGTAATTACAATGACTGGTGTACGTTCCTTTTTAGCATTGTACAATCCATTGATCAAATGCAAAGCTCCGGGTCCGGTTGTTCCTGCGCATATCCCCATGGAATTTCCTAATTCACCTTGAGCAAAAGCAGCAAAAGAGGCATTTCCTTCATGCTTCATACCGATCCACTTTACCTGATCTTGCTCTTCGATGGCCTTTACAAAAAAATTGAGAGCATCCCCGGTCACCCCAAATATTTGCTTTACCCCTGTGTCTGCAAGAATCTTCAATAATTGCTCTGCAACGTTTTTAGCCATGACTTTTTAGTCTATTTCTTAAATTTATTTAGATAAACGCCAACGGTCACTTCGGGATACAATTCATCATAGGATTTTATTTCATTATTCACTTTTTTATAAATCAGTGTCCTGTTGAGCTGGCTAAGTTGCGTACATCCTGCGGCGGTAAACAGTCCGACAAAATCATCCAATGTTTGTTTTTGATAATTCTTCACCCGCTGCCACTTTTCGGCAACTACCAACCCACGCATTAGCCCCGGTTTATTGGTGGCAATACCTGTTGGGCAATTATTGGTGTCACATCGCAGCGCCTGGATACACCCCAAGGCCAGCATCATACCCCTTGCGGAATTGCACACATCTGCTCCGATACACAATGCTTTGAAAATATCAAATGCAGTAAAAATCCGTGTCGCCGTAATTATCTTTATATCCTTTTTTAGACCGTAACCATTTAGTGTGTCAGATACGAATACCAAAGCATTTTCCCAAGGCATTCCTACGTAGTTGGAAAAATCAATAGGGGCAGCACCGGTGCCTCCCTCAGCTCCATCTACGGTGATAAAATCAGGTTTAATCCCTGTTTCTACCATCATC
>JAUHYU010000062.1 GCA_030426345.1 Bacteroidia bacterium | reverse complement strand
TAATCAAAAATGTGCCAGGACATTTTAAGGCCTACAAAATAGAAATCTGCAACATCTGTTTCCAAAAAGTTATAAGCATTTGGTTGGCCGATACCTGCCTGTGCCACTGCCCACAGCGTTGGTCGTCTGGCGACGGAACTTAGGTTTTTCATGGATTCCAGATAGTTTTTTTGTGCGTCTAGCATCTGGAGTTCTGGCCTAAGGATATCATGGTTTTCAGGGGAGATTGGCGTGTTGGGAATTTCCAGTTGACTGGAAGCAGTTATATCCTGACCTATCCACTTGCTCAGCATTTCTAGGGTTGCTTCTTGGTCTAGCTGAGACGAAAGGATTTGTTGCTCCATGGATAATACCTGCTTTCTAAAGGCGTTGGATGCACTTTTTAATACTAATCCATTGGACACCTGAGCATCTATGATTTGCAATTGCTGTTGTAAGTCAGAGAGGGTATTTTTCAAAATCCGAATGTTTTGCTGATAGATCAGTGCCGAAAAAAACAAGGATGAAATCGTTGATTTGATTTCGTATAAATCAACTTCTACCCCTTTACCTTCAGCTAGTATTCTAGCTGATTCGGAGATTTTTTTATTTTTCATCATGCCTCCATCATAGATTTTTTGGTTCAGATCCAGAGTTAGCCGAAATTGCTCCTTGGGAATAATTGGGGCATCTAGTAGCGAATTTGTTGGAAAGGAAAATACATCTGACTGATAGCTGGCTTGGCCGTTGATCGCCAATGTGGGTAAATAAGCATTGCTAACACTTTTTTGTGTAAGCTCATCCAGAGTCTCATAATGAAGCCTTTGCCTAGCAAGTGGACTTTTCTCTTCGGCCTTGATTAGACAATCTTCAAGTGTTAATTTTTGAGCGAATAATCCATGACTAGCAAGGGCTATCAACAGAATAACTATTTTTTTGACTTTCATGGCACATCCTGTTTTTTTAGTTGATTCATTATCAAATAGGGAATTAGCTGCTTCCGTTCCTCCAGAAATTCATTGAATTTTTCATCAGAATAGTGGAAGACACCTTGTATGATCGGCTTGGCCAAAATTGGGAACAAAGTCATGGAAATGATATTGATCAACAAATGAACAGGATCTATTTCTTGGTATTCCCCTGCCTTTACCTTTATTGCTATTTCTTTGGACAACATTTCCAGAATACCGCCCATAAACCCTGAAATATTTTTCAACCGATCAGGGTTTTGACTTATCTCATTGATAATGAAGAGGGGTAAAAATGGGTTCAAAGAAATCGTATCGATATAATTGGCTACAAAAAGCCGAATTTTTTCTTCCAACGGTAAAGAACCTTTGAAGATTCCTGAAGTTTTCGGGGCAAGTTCCTGAAATGCCTTCTGGAATATAGCATCGAACAGTTTGTTTTTGCTCCTAAAATAATAATGTAGCAGAGCTTTGTTTATGCCTGCCGTATCAGCAATTTCTTGCATTCTGGCTCCATACATTCCTTTTTTTATAAACACATGCTTTGCGGCGGCCAGGATTTTTTCTTCTGTGGTATCCTCTTTCATTTTGTTTTCCGAATGGTTTAACTATTTAATTTAACCAAACGGTTAAATATAAAGTATAAAAAAATAAAAGTCAAATTAATGTTAAAAAAATGATGGGATTTTATTGACGATTCCAGGTTTCGATAGAGCTGTCCTGCCTGTTTTTGTCGTATTTGATGATGTTGATTTGTCCGTTGCTTTGCATGATTACTCTGCAATTATAAAGCTTGCCTTCTTTGTAGTTATAATAGGTGCCATTGTCCCAAACTGAATTAGAAGCATCAAATGAAAGCTCACGGATAATCTTATTTCCTTTCAATGGCATTTTTTGTAAGCGCTCCTCGGGGTTTTTTTCGTCAAGTGCAGGTTGACCACTACTTAGTGAATTGAGCCATACTATTCTACCTTGAAACTGATCTCCCACTTTATCAATTTTGATCATGAGATCATCAGCAGATGATTTCCAAACACCAACGATCTGATCAGAATCTCCCGATTGAACTGCCAGACAAAATGAACTACAAACTATCGAAAATATTAGGATGTATCTTTTCATGGTTCTCTATTCAAATTTAAAAAAATAGTACTGCCAAAGGAAGCATCTTTGAGAAATCAACCCTCAAAGTATTACTTTTTATCTTTTTAGAAATGACAATTTTGCTTCAAACAATACAATGTGCAGAAATCTCTAAGAGTGCAGCTTAAAAAGCTGGCCTTGCTTAATCACCTTAAAAAGCCTTCTAAATCCATGAGAATCAATCGCTAGCCCTAGCTCATTAGCCAAATCTAAACCCTAAAAGGCCTAAATATCCATGAATGTGAATAAGAATCTATTATATCATTCAAGGATAAAGCGCAGGATATTCATGGTTGTAGTTTTGAAAATTGAACAAATATGTTGCTGCTAAAGTAATCTGTATCGATAAAAATTATTTAATTTTCCATTCTGTTACGACATTTTCAAAACTGCTGACAATGACTAAATACATTCTTTTAAGCATTCCGTTGTTTTTTCTGCACATTGCCCAAGTAAAATGTGACAATATTGATTTGGATGAATTGGGTTGGCCACGGGATATAAAGTTTAAAAAGGGCGTGATAACAGTTTATCAGCCTCAAATTGAAGAATATAAAGACAGCAAGATTGAGGCAAGGGCTGCTATCGCCGTGAAGATGGATGAAAAGTCACCCGTTTTTGGTGCCATGTGGTTCACATCTCGTGCCTTGACAGATAAAGAAACTCGGTTAGTAACTTTTGATAATGTTATTGTTGAAACGCTAAAATTCCCAGAAGGGGAGGAGCAAGAGGTGGAAAAATTAAAAAATGGGATGACATCTAAACTTAGCGGAACAAGCATTACCATGTCCATGGATCGTTTCTTGGTCAGTATTGATCATTTGCTTGAGCAAGGGAATCAAACAGAAAATTTTAATAATGCCCCACCAGTTGTTTTTTTTGAAACAACACCATCCGTGCTGGTAAACATAGATGGAGATCCAATCTTAAAGGAAGTCGAAAATTCTACATACAAATATGTAATGAACTCACCATACTTTTTGGTTCAAAGCCCAACTGACAAGCAGTTTTATCTGAAAGGTGGCAAATGGTGGTACAGCTCCAAGTCAGTAGAAAGTGGTTGGAAATCCATAGATACGCCACCAAAAACTGTAAGTGATTTAGCAGAGCAGGCATTCAAAGGAGAAACCAAAGATGTAGATTCGGTGGCATTGCAACTAGATCATGCGCCAAAATTGATCATAAGTACTAAGCCAGCAGAATTGATTCAGACAGATGGGGAGCCAAAGTTTGAGCCTGTCACGGGAACGGAACTGTTGTTTCTCACCAATTCGGAAAATGACATCATTATGGATATTCCATCGCAGCAATATTATATTTTGATTGCAGGCCGATGGTATACCTCCAAGAAAATTGACTCCGGGGATTGGACATACATTAGCCCTAACGACCTTCCTCAAGATTTTGCCAAAATCCCAGATACCTCCGACATCGCAGATGTGCGCTATACCGTACCGGGAACTCAGGAAGCCAAAGAAGCCATGCTGGAAAATTCAATTCCCCAAACTGCCGAGGTAGATCGAAAAAAAGCGAAAGTTGAAGTACAGTATGATGGCAACCCATCATTTAAAAAAATAGAATCTACAAGTGTGAGCTATGCCGAGAATTCTGACAAAACCGTATTACTAATTGGAAACAAATACTATTGCGTTGACAATGCCATCTGGTTTGAATCTGCGAAGGCATCGGGCCCATGGGAAGTTTGTGTAGACGTTCCAAATGCCGTGCAGGACATTCCAGCAAGTTCTCCAGTATATAATGTAAAATATGTCTATGTCTATGACTACACCCCAAATGTCGTGTATGTGGGATATACGCCTGGATATTATGGGTCCTATGTGCACTATGGCACGGTAGTTTATGGTACCGGCTATTGGTACTCCCCTTGGTATCATAATTATTATTATCCCAGGCCAGTGACATGGGGGTATGGAATACACTATAATCCATGGACAGGATGGGGTTTTAGCGTTGGCATGAGTTATGGCTGGATTACGTTTGGATGGCATTCTTACTATAGCGGGTGGTGGGGCCCATGCGGATATAGGTATGGGTACAGGCATGGATATTATCATGGTTATAACCATGGATACAGGCATGGGTATGCAGCGGGTCGTCATGCAGGACATGTGGCTAACAATCGACCGGGGGGTAGATACCCTACCCATAGCAATATTTATAGAAACCACCCAAATGGAATCAAGAATACTGGAACCAGACCTGCAAATAGGCCATCAACCCGACCTAGCGCGAGACCGACTAGCCGACCTTCAACAGGCACTAGACCTTCTGCCAGACCTAGTACTCGTGAAAATAACGTATATTCTGACAGAAGTGGGAATGTATATAAACGAAACGATACCGGGAGTTGGCAGCAGCGCAACAACGGACAATGGCAGAATTCAGGAACGAGACAAAGTGGTACTAATTTAAATAGGGACTTCAATTCTCGTAGTCGTGGAAATCAACGTGCTAATAGCTATAGCAGGCCTTCGATGCCCCAAGCCAGGCCAGGAGGTATGGGAGGAAGAAGGAGATAATAAATGTTTTCTAGGTTTTAATTTTATAATAGATAAAAGAATACAGATATGAAATCAATGGTTTTGACAGGCATCAGGAAGATGGAGATGATCGAAGTCCCTGATCCGAAGATAGAAAACGATACGGATGTATTGATAAAAATGGAAAGGGTCGGGGTTTGTGGCTCCGACATACACTATTATACCACTGGAAAAATTGGGAGCCAAGTGGTTGAGTATCCATTTCCTGTAGGACACGAAGGTGCAGGAACTGTTGTGGAAATTGGCAAAGCTGTCACGCACGTGAAGATTGGGGATGAGATTGCTGTGGAGCCTGCCATGCCGTGTTGGGATTGTGACCAGTGTAATGTGGGTCGTCCTCATACATGTAGAAATCTAAAATTTTTGGGCTGCCCGGGACAGGCAGATGGATGTCTTTCGGAATATATTGTGATGCCAGAAACCAGTTGTTTTCCATTGGATAAAAGCATGGTTTTGGACGATGGAGCACTCTCTGAGCCATTGGCCATTGGTGTGTATGCTGTCAAGCAATCCATTCCACTTAAAGAAGCTTCTGTTGGTATACTAGGTTTTGGACCTATTGGCATGAGTGTATTGCTTCCGGCGAAAGCAATGGGTGCAAGATCCATGTATGTGACAGATAAAATAGATGCACGCCTGGAAATAGCAAGATCACAAGGAGTAAATTATGTCTGTAATCCGGATCAAGAAGATGTGGTAGCAAAGGTGGCGGAGTTGGAACCAAACATGCTTGATGTAGTTTTTGAGTGCTGCGGCAAACAGGAAGCACTGGAAAATGCTATTGATCTACTGAAGCCGGGTGGGAAGTTGATGGTGATAGGCATCCCAGAATTTGATTACTGGCAACTTTCAGCCGACAAGGCAAGGCGCAAGGAAATCACATTTACCAATGTGCGGAGGCAAAATCATGCCTTAGAGCCAACTCTGGAAATGATGAAAAATAAGGTATTTGATGCCCACCAAATGGTAACACATCGCTTTAGTTTCGATAAAACCAAGGAGGCTTTTGACCTTGTAGATAACTATGCCGACGGCGTGATGAAAGCCATGATCGAGTTTTAAATCAAAATTTTTCATGGAATATTTTGATTTTTTACGCATAACTCCAATACGCATATTGGTATTTATTAAAATGTTCCCTACATTTGCAGGCCATTTACAATATTGAAATAAAGTAAAATAATGAAACGCACATTTCAACCGTCGAGAAGAAAAAGAAGCAACAAACATGGGTTTAGAACCCGAATGTCAACTGCAAGTGGAAGAGCTGTTCTTGCTAACAGAAGAGCAAAAGGACGAAAAAAATTGACCGTTTCTGACGAGAGAAAGCATAAAAGATAGGTTATATCTTTGATAGATAAACTTGGTAAACAATACCAAATCCGTGGGCTTTACTTTAAAAAAGCACGAAATTCTAAGAAGCAAAAAAAAATTAAAGGAACTATTTGAAGATGGTTCCTCTTTTTTTTTGTACCCCTTCAAGGTGTATTACCTTTCTCATGAAGAGCAGGAAACCAACCGTGTGGTATTTCCCGTTTCTAAAAAATACTTTAAAAAGGCTGTTGATAGAAATCTAGTCCGCCGCCGGGTACGTGAAGCTTACCGCCTGAATAAGAGCATGATAGGAAGAACTCAAAACGAATCATTTCCAATATCCATTGCGCTTATCTATATTAGCAAGTTCAAGCTCCCCTTTCAGGAGATAGAGCATAAACTAAAACAGGTTTTCATTCGTTTGAATAAAGCCGAAAAGGGCAAGAAAATCCATGAAACTGGGATTTCTGCCAATAAAATGAAGACTGAGCAAAGACATGTGGGTCAATCAGAAAAGGAATGATTCGGATGTTGGTAAAAAATTAAAAATATAAATTTATGAAAAAGTATAGCATTCCATCAGCAGTTGTACTTCTGATCACCATCGTTGGCCTTTTTTCATTTAACAATCCCGACGAGCGGTATTTTGAGATTACCAAAAACCTCGACATTTTCGCCACACTCTTTAAGGAAGTAAATGCGTATTATGTTGATGAGGTTAATCCCAATAAACTAATAAAGACGGGTATAGATGCTATGTTGGCTTCTTTAGACCCATACACCAATTATATTCCGGAAGATGACATTGAGGATTATCGGACCATGACCACTGGTCAGTATGGAGGGATTGGGGCCATCATTGGGCACAGGAATGACAAGAATGTGATCATGATGCCATATGAAGGATTTCCTGCACACAAAGCAGGGCTTAAAATTGGTGATGAAATTTTGAAAGTAAATGATGTAGACGTAACAGGTAAAAACACATCAGACATAAGTCAATTGCTCAAGGGACAGGCCAATACCAAGCTGGAGGTTACAATTCAGCGCTATGGTGAAAATAAGACCAGAAAAATAGAAATAATGAGGGAAAAGATTACCATAGATAATGTACCCTACTATGGTAAGGTGACTAACGATGTTGGATATATCAAACTGTCTGATTTTACGACAGGAGCAGGAAAAGAGGTAAAGAAAGCTTTGGATCAATTGAAAAAGGATGGGGCAACAAAAATTATTTTGGACCTCAGAAACAATCCTGGGGGTCTTTTGAACGAGGCGGTAAACGTTTCCAACGTATTTATTCAGCAGGGTTCCGAAGTAGTGAGCACCAAGGGAAAAGTTACCGATTGGAATAAGACTTACAAGGCCTTAAATCAGCCCGCTGATACGGAGATTCCTCTTGCGGTATTGACGAGTAGAAGAAGTGCATCTGCTGCAGAGATTGTGAGTGGTGTGATTCAGGATTATGACCGAGGCGTGCTTGTGGGAGAAAAAACTTTTGGAAAGGGACTCGTACAGGCTACGCGTCCGTTGACGTATAATTCGCAGTTGAAAATTACTACAGCGAAATATTACATTCCGAGTGGGAGATGTATCCAGGCGATCAATTACAGCCAGCGCAATGAAGATGGGAGTGCGGGTGTGGTGCCTGATTCGCTAAAGTCTGAATTCAGTACTAACAATGGCAGAAAAGTTTATGATGGCGGGGGGGTTGATCCTGACGATGAAGTCGAGCCTGCCATCCCAGCTCCGATCACCATAAGTCTGATGTCAAAGGGATTGCTATTTGAATATGCACTGCTCTACCATCATAATCATGAAAAAATTGCTGATGCAAGGGATTTTAAATTGACAGATGAGGAGTATTCAGAATTCAAGGAGTGGCTTAAGGATAAAGACTATGATTATACCACTAAGGTGGAAAAAACCATTGAGGCTCTTACCAAATTTGCAAAGACCGAAAAATATTATGACAATATAAAATCAGAAATTGCGGACCTTGAATCCAAGGTTGCCCATAATAAAGAAAAGGATCTTGTAGAATTTGCAGATGAGGTGAAAAGTGTTTTGGAAGACAGGATCGTAGAGCAATACTACTTGATGCGCGGTAATTTCGAATCTGCCTTTGATGATGATGTTCAGCTTCAGAAGGCAATTGAAGTATTGCACAATAATCAGGAGTATAACAGCCTATTGGCCGTTTCGCCCAACTAAAAAGCATTAAATATCCATGAAAAGGCGACAGGGATGTTGCCTTTTTTTATGGAAAAATGGCATATTCGAATTTGGATCATAAAACCATTTGATATCACAATGGCGATTATTTTAAGCATAGAAACCAGTACGAAAACGTCTTCGATAGCCTTGCATGAGGCTGGCCAACTCATGTCTTCGCAGCATATTCATGTAGATAAATCCCATTCTGAATACCTCACGCCATCGATCAAAAATTTAATTGACACGAGTGGATTGACCATGAAATCCATCGATGCAGTGGCGATTTCGAAAGGACCGGGATCCTATACGGGATTGCGGATTGGCACATCTACCGCCAAAGGGATTTGTTATGCCTTGGATGCCAGATTGATTGGAGTAAATACCTTGGAAGCGATGGCTTATGGCATGGCAAAATTCATGGATTCTGAGACACTTTTATGTCCTATGATTGATGCTAGGAGGATGGAAGTGTATTGTCTGGTGGCAAAAAATGATCTGGAAATCCATGAACCGACTCAAGCCAAAGTCATTGACGAAACTTCATTTTCAAATTTTCTTGCAGACCATAAAATTGCCTTTTTTGGCAATGGCGCCATGAAATGCGAAGAGGTATTAGGTCATGGAAAAAACGCCCTTTTTATAGGGGGAATCGACCCCTCGGCAGAGCATGTCGGTGCGTTGGCATGGCAGAAGTTTTCAAAAGGAGAATTTGAGGATACCGCCTATTTTGAGCCATTTTACCTAAAAGATTTTATTGCCAAAAAACCATCTGCCAATAAATTGGTTGGATAATAAAAAGATATTACTGTGGAAAATGAAATCATCAACAGAGTAGCACAAAGCCCGCTTGTCACTATAGATTTGGAAGAACTCTATGACCATGGAGATCGGGTGCTTTATGACCTTAAGGACAACCTGTTCGAAGGAATTATACTGAAGGAAAAGGATTTTCGTACATTCTTAAAATCCCATGATTGGTCGCAATATCGGGATAAACATGTCGCAGTTTATTGTTCCGTAGATGCCATAGTTCCAAGGTGGGCATATATGCTGTTGGCGGTTCAGTTGGAGCCATTTGCAAAAACAATTGTTTTTGGTAACCTGGAAGACTTGGGAAATGAATTGTTCAGAAAGGCCATTGAAAAGATTGACCCCATGGATTTTAAAGGCAAAAAAGTGGTAATAAAAGGCTGTGGAAAACTCGAAGTCCCGATCTCAGCTTATGTAGAACTGACCAGCCGGTTACGTCCGTATGTAGCCAGTATCATGTATGGAGAGCCTTGTAGCACCGTTCCGGTTTATAAAGCAAAAAGGTCATAAAAAAAGCCTTCAAAATCCATGGATTTTGAAGGCTTTTCGATTTTCTCTTCCTGAATTAAATTCCCAAAGCCTTCCTGTTGGTTGCTTCGTCAATACCTGTATCGGCGAAGTCGTCAAAAGCTCTTTCCGTCTTGCGGATGATATGGTCGGCAATAAATGGCGCACCTTCCGCAGCACCATCTTCCGGATGTTTTAGGCAGCACTCCCACTCAAGAACGGCCCAACCTTCATAATCGTAAGAAGCCAGTTTACTGGAAATCGCCATAAAATCAACTTGGCCATCGCCCAACGAACGGAATCTTCCCGGCCGATCTACCCAGCTTTGATAGCCTGCGTATACACCGGATTTTCCGCTCATATTAAACTCGGCATCTTTCACATGATACATTTTAATATACTCATGATAGAAATCAATGAATTGAATATAGTCCATTTGCTGCAATACAAAATGACTTGGATCGTAGTTGATATTCACACGCTTGTGATTTCCTGTGGCTTCCAAAAATCTTTCAAAAGTCACGCCATCGTGTAGGTCTTCACCCGGATGCAATTCATAGCAAACATCCACGCCATTTCTGTCAAATTCATTTAGAATGGGCTTCCATCGTTTTGCCAACTCTTCAAAACCCATCTCCACTAAGCCGGCAGGGCTTTGTGGCCATGGATACATATATGGCCAAAGTAATGCGCCGGAAAAAGTAGCGTGTGCGTTCAAACCAAGGTTTTTACTGGCTTTTGCGTTCAGCATCATTTGCTCCACAGCCCACTCAGTTCGGGCTTTTGGATTTTTGCGCACTTCCGGTGCGGCGAATCCATCAAACATGCTATCATAGGCCGGATGTACCGCCACAAGCTGTCCGAATAAATGTGACGAAAGCTCTGTAATTTCCATGCCGGTACTTTGTACTATTCCTTTTATTTCATCCGCATAGTCCTTGCTTTCGGCAAGTTTTTTCAGATCGACACATCTCGGGTCCCAAGTTGGGATTTGTACTCCGATGTATCCCAGATCCGACATATACTTACAGACGCTCTCCAAACTATTGAAGGGGGCTTCATCCCCCATAAATTGTGCTAAAAATATCGCTGGTCCTTTCATTTTTCTAAAGTTAAATTTTTGTCCAAGCGGCATTGTTCTCGCCAGACTCTATCACTGCATCGATGAATTTCATTCCCCGAACACCTTCTTCTACCGTTGGGAAATCATTATATATAGGATCCACCTCTACGCCATCCAGTTTCGCCTGTACCACTTTTGTGAAGTCTCGGTAGATATTGGCAAATGCTTCCAGATAACCTTCCGGATGACCTGCAGGAGTCCTAGTATGCGCTGCTGCGCTGGCACCAAGGTATCCTCCACCGGTTCTGTATACTTCCATAGGCTTGTCTAGCCATTTCACATACATGGTATTTGGATCGTGCTGATGCCACTGAAGGCTGCCTTTTTCGCCATATACCCGGATATTTAAAGCATTTTCTTCCCCTGCGGCGATCTGGCTACAGTGCAAAACGCCTTTTGCGCCATTGTCAAAACGCAGCAACACATTGGCATCATCATCCAACAATCGGTTTTCCACAAATTTGGAAACGTCCGCGCTGAGCTCTGTGATCTTAAGACCTGTAATTGTTTCGGCAAGATTTTCGGCATGTGTGCCTATATCACCAACAGAACCTGCTTTGCCAGATCTTTTTGGGTCTGTTCTCCATGAAGCCTGCTGATTGCCAGATTGCTCCACTGGTGTCGTCAACCACCCTTGTGGGTATTCCACCACGACTTTCCTGATCTTTCCAAACACCCCAGACGTACACATCTCACGAGCTTGCTTTACCAAAGGATATCCAGTGTAGGTATGAGTCACAGTAAATGTAAGTCCAGTTTCTTCTACCAGCTTTTGTAAAATAAGCGCCTCTTCAAGTGAAAATGAAAGCGGCTTCTCACACACCACATGAAATCCATTTTCTAAGGCTAGCTTGGCAGGTTCGAAATGCACAAAATTTGGTGTGACAATGCTCACAAAATCCATGCGCTCGTCAGCAGGAAGCTGACTTTCCTTTTCAAACATCTCATAGTACGTTTTATAGTTTCGCTCAGGAGATAGGTACAAATCCTCACCGGAAAGTTTGGCAATTTCCGGATCGACGTGCAAAGCGCCACATACAAGATCGATTTGGCCGTCAATGCCGGCTGCAAAGCGATGCACACCTCCGATGAAAGCCCCACGGCCTCCACCGACCATGCCCATTCTTAGTTTTCTACTCATTTTTGGATTTTATTTATGGATTTACAAAAATATTTATTTAACATTTTGAATTTCAACAAACCATCTGAAACCCTCGTTTCGGGAAGAAGTGGCCTAGTACAAACCTATAGAATGCAGGTTTATTTTTCTACAATCAATATTAAAAATTAATGGGGAGAATATTAAATATTACTCCATCTTTCAAAATAAAAATATAGCGTCAAATCCATGGATTTTTGATGGTTTTGAGCAAAAGAGGGCAATGCTTATTTTTAAACTATCTTTGAATTTGAGATTATAGAATATGAAAAATATATTTATCCCAGTGCTCAGTCTATTCCTGCTTTTTGTTGGTGGAGCTCAAATCCATGCCCAAAACGTTTTTTCTGAAATGGACCTTGACTACAAAAAGCCTTTGCTTCCCTACGATGTTTCATATACCATCCCTTTAGCTGATAAGGAATTTGTGATGCTCTCAGAAAGGAAAAAAAACAATATGATTTTGGCGAGGTATGACGAATACTTTTTTAAAAAATGGGGGCTGAGTGTCCAATTTCCTAAAGAAGAAAGTGTGCCGCAGATTTTCCTGAAAGGCGATTCCATAGTTATCAGTTCTTATACTGATTTGACCAAGCAATTGCGACTGACATGTCGATATTTTGATGTGGATTTCGGCTCTGAAGCCCCGGCTACCAATTATGTGTTTGGATCAGCAAACCAAAATGGGAGGGCACCAAAAATTTTATTTAGTGAAAACAAGTCAAAATTTGTACTGTACAACCTTGTTGACGGGAACAATATTTCTTTTCAGATTTATGATATCGGCAAAGAAACCCCAACAGCAATTTACGCTTTAGACAAGGATATTTTATATGTTTCTAAAACTATAGGCGTTCACTTGAGTGATGCAGGTGATTTGTTTGTGGCGGTGGTAGACCCCGGAAATTTTAACCTGGAAACCTACTTCTGGGCTGCGAATAATCCAGCGATGAAGTCGGTTAGCAATAATTTTTTCTTTGAAAGGCCAGCAAATGTGATCGGCAAGATCAATATTGTTAGGCAAAGTGTTAGTTCTTATTTTGTGTCGTTTCCTGCTAAGATTGATGAAGAATTGATTGGATTTAGCGTGACGGGCGTAAATGTGGCTTTGCAAACAGTCATGTTTTCACACCATCAAAATTTCAGTAGCGATGAAATACAGTCAGTGTATGAAAATTATTTGGTCACGAGTCCAGATCAAAAAAATAGGTTTTTGAACATACCAAAGAACCTTGACGATTATGGACTTGCCAGAAGTTTTGTCAATTCAGAAAAGGACATCATTTTGGTTTTTGAAAACCTCGAAAAACCATCAGAATTCCATGAAAATGTCATGGAATCAAATATGGGTTGGAATCATACATTTAAGAAAGAGAAATTTTATTTTGGAGGGGATTTGCTGGTGTATTGTTTTTCAGAAAGCGGGGAAATGAAGTGGAAAAAAGCCATCCAAAAAACCCAATTTAGTCAGGGAAATGTATCGGGAAATTCTTTCATACCAAAGGTCGATGGGAATCAGTTGATGCTGTTGTGCTATGAAAGCGCCAAAGGAGGAAGTGTTTATGTTTTGAATATCAATACGTTGGATGGGACTTTGACCAACAAAACTGACCTTTTCCCAAATAACAAATACGAATTTATAAAGAAATACTCTTGTTGGTTAAATCCGAATTCCGTAGTGGTTTGCGGGGTATCTCCTAGAAATATTAGCAAGAGAACGGTGATGTTGGTGGAGTTTTGATTTGGGTTATTCCATGGATTTTTCAAGCATTTTGATCGCTTCTGACAAGTAATTGCTGTCGAGATCAGAAAAATCCTCCAATTGATCGCTGTCGATATCGAGGATGGCAATAACTTCTTGACCACGCCTGATCGGCAAAACGATCTCTGATTTGGAAAGAGAGCTACACGCTATATGGCCTGGAAACTGATCCACGTCCGGCACGATGATTATTTCGCCCGTTTGCCAGCACGCCCCACAAACACCTTTTCCTTTTTGGATTCTGGTGCAAGCCACAGGTCCCTGAAATGGCCCTAGCACCAATTCATCACCTTTTACCAAGTAAAAACCTATCCAGAAAAACTCCAATGCTTCTTTGAATACCGCAGCGACATTGGCCATGTTGGCAATCATATCTGTTTCGCTTTCTAGGAGTGCTTCGATTTGTGGTAGGATCTCTTTATAGATTTCCTCTCTTGATATTCCTTTTGTGAGTTTCAAGTCTTCCGCCATGCTACTTTTTTCTAAAATGGATTAACGTGTCACCCAACAGATCTTCCTTTCCGTCAAATGTAGCATCGATGAGTTGCGGAGCCCTAATTCCATCACCAAAACAATTTGTCGATTGAAAAACCCTCGCCTCGTCCCATAATCCCGCATCGATAAATTGCTGGAGCGTGGACGCACCGCCTTCCACAATGATGGATTGTACTTTCCGGGCATGAAGATCAGCCAACATTTCATGGAAAAAGGAGGCTTTTTCAAGCTCTACATAAGACAAATTGTCTAGCGCCTCATCTTTGTTTAAGTTGTAGCAGACGGTAGAAATTTTCTGATCAAAAAGGTTCAGGTCTTTTTTTAGTTTCAATTCACGATCGATTACCACACGCAACGGATTTTTACCGACCCAATCTCGCACATTTAGACTTGGATTGTCGTGCAGCGCTGTGTTTTTTCCGACAAGGATTGCGTCTTCTTCGGCGCGCCATTTGTGTACCAGTTTCCTAGAAAAGTCGTTTGAAATCCATTTCGAATCATAATTTTTTCTAGCAATAAAACCATCTGCCGTAGCCGCCCATTTCAAAATGATATAAGGCCGATGCAGGATTTGGGAGGTAAAAAAACGCTTGTTCAGTTCTTTCCCTTCTTCTTCCAATAAACCTGTTTCTATGGAAATTCCTGCCTTTTTCAAGATTTCTATACCCTTGCCTGCCACCAAGGGGTTAGGGTCGATATTGGAAATGATTACTTTGCCAACCTTGTGTTTTGCTAGCAGGCTTGCGCAGGGTGGTGTTTTGCCTTGATGCGCGCAAGGCTCCAAAGAAACATAAACTTCACATTGCGGCAAAATGCCCTTATTTTCCATGGATTCTATGGCATTTACCTCGGCATGTGGTCCGCCATATTGTTGGTGGAAACCCTCGCCAACGATGCGATCATGGTGTACGATGACGCAGCCGACCATCGGATTTGGGCTTACTTTTCCAAATCCTAATCGCGCCAATTCCAGCGCCCGGCGCATGTACAACGTTTGTTTTTCCAAGAGCATATTTAGAACAAAAGTAATTCGATTTCATCAATCATAAAATTTTCGGACGGAGCGTTTTTTAGTAATTTTGACGAAACGTTTCTTAGCAAAGCATTTCATGGATTCTAGCACCTTTTTTTCTGCCAAAACACTGTACGACCAAACAACCTCTCAGCTGGCCTCTATTTATAATGTGGAGGAAAGCAGGCAATTGGCAAAAATGCTGCTGGAAGAACTGCTAAATGTCCCTTTTGAAAAAGTATTGATTGATGCCAATGTTGAGTTGAAACCTGAATTGATGGCCGATCTGGAAGTAAAAATGGAGCAATTGCTTCAGTTCACTCCGATACAATATGTGCTTGGGAAAGCCCATTTTTTTGGCCGTGAATTTCTGGTAAACCCAAGTGTATTGATTCCAAGGCAAGAAACAGAGGAATTGGTTCAGGAGATTTTGATTGACAATAAGCGACCAAATCTGAAAGTACTTGATATTGGATCTGGGAGTGGTTGCATCGGGGTAACACTTGCGTTGGAATTGGACAATGCTATAGTTTCTGCGATAGACATTGATGAAGGGGCTCTTCAGGTTACGGCACAAAATGCGCATGATAAAGGGGTGAAAATCCATGGAATTTTGGCGGATATTTTGGAGCTGGAAGAGTTGTCTGATCGCTACGATATTATCGTCAGCAATCCACCATATGTCACAGAGATGGAGCAACAACAAATGCATGCCAATGTCATGGATTTTGAGCCACATAAAGCTTTGTTTGTGGCAGACAATGACCCACTTCTTTTTTATAAAAAAATAATCTCTCTAGCCAAAAACCACTTATCTGAGAACGGGAAGCTATATTTTGAAATCAATGAGCAGTTTGGGCAGGAGACGCTCGATTTATGTAAGTCAGGAGAATTTTCTTCTGCAAAATTGATCAAAGACATGAATGGGAAAGACAGAATTGTAAAGGCTGTTCTGGCTTAAATCACCCGATTTATAGAAATTACTTTGCTGTTGAAAACAGCTTCATCGCCTGCTTTTTTGCCCACCAATAATTGGCCTATGGGCGAAGCCGGCGAAATGGCAAATGCCACATAACCATCCAGTATGATCTTTCCGAGGCTTATGGCTATGAAATAATTCCCTTGCGAGGTTTCTACTAAACTTCCCAAATTAGCTATATCCAAATGTTTGGAAATATCTACCTGGCCCATGGTTTTTGATAGCATTTGAGCTTCCACCAATTGCTTGGCGGCGTTGTCCCGCTCAATCTGCATCATAGCCCGCCCGGTATTGTATTTGTCCCCGGCACTGCTGCGCGATTCCTCATTGGCGGCATCTTGTGCCGATCTCATGGCAGCGGTTGAACGGGTTATGCGTTCGTTTACATAATCCATACATTTTTCATAAAGCTGCTTTTTAATGTCGTCGGGAGCTGTCATGCAATGATTGATTGAATTAGCTATAAAAGGACATGTCATTAGATCCAAATAAAGGAAACCAATGACATCTTTAAAATTAATTTAAAACATAAAGTTTATTTCACCGCTATCTGAGCTATTTCTTTATCATCCTTTTAGCAATTCTGACCAATTTTCTATTTTCTTTTTCACTGAAGAAGTTGGTTCTTGTGCAGTTATCCGTCCAAAATTCATCCTGCTTATCTATGGGTTTATTAGGAATCGGATTTTTACTGTACCCATAAACAATGTATTTCTTACCAATTTCAAATGAATACCCACAAGAACTACCTGATAAACCTGTTCGAATCTTTAGGGTGTCAGATAAAAAGTTTCCTTTGTAGGCAGTTTCAGACAAGGCCAGCGTGTATTGATAGTATCCGCCAGATGTAAATCTCCTTGCTTTTGTTTTATCCAGGCCATTATTAATCAGTCTGTTATATTCAACTGAATCTATCTGAATCATTGGGTCTTTTTCGATTATCGTACCTACAACGATTATTTCAGAATGCTTAAATTGGTCCTCTACTGTTCTCATTGGGCCACAAGTGCAACAAACCCCATAGTTTGTATATAAAATTAGCACGAATAAAGTAAGGTATCTCATAAGTTAAGCTTCATTACCTCTAACGTTTTACGCCAAGCACTTGCTTGTCTTTCAAAAGGGTTTTCCGTAGTTTTCTATAATCCAGTTCCTGAACAGAAATATTTTCGTCTATCACCAATGATGCTGCAGTAGCTGCTGATTGTCCCAAAACCATGAATACCGGCTCCATCCGAATGGAACCAAAAGCTATATGAGAGGAGCTTAGGCAAATCGGCACAATCAGGTTTTCACATTCTTTTTCTTTAGGAACAATTGATTTGTAACTAATCGGGAAGGGTGATTTTACATGACACTCGACATTTCCTTCATTTTGCACAAAGCCATTGGCATCTACATATCGCTGAATGTTATGAGAATCCATGCCGTAAGCACCCATGCCTATAGCATCGTTGACCACGTAAATTCCTTCACAGTTTTGTTGCGTCATGACGTAATCGCTGATCATACGTCGTGCCTCGCGGATGTAGAGCTGCTGTTGCCATCCATCTTCCCGGTCAAATTCATCCTTGGCCGTTCCCCATCGTGAAGCCTCTGTGCGTACTTCTTCCGGAATGCGAGGATGGTTTGCCAACGTCCACATCAATCCCTGCTGATAATTTCTATGGTCTTCGATTATTTTTTCTCTTTCAGCATAAGAACCTTCTGGGTAATTATAATTTCTGCCAATATAATCTGTAGAAAAACCAAACTTATTGTTGGTATCCGTCTTTCTGTTGGGCATGCTAGAATTGATCCATGGAAGTAGAGAACTTCCATAGCTGTACATTTCCCTGATGGGGCCTTTGCGGGCTTCGTAATTCCTTATGAGCAATTCATAATTGATCTCGTCATAACCTTCCGGCTTGGCAAACGGAATCCTGTTGTCGGGATGATCGGTCAGACACATTCTAAAACAATACGCCTGAATTTTCTTATCGCCTTCTCCCTCAAGACCCGGTTTGTCTACCACATTAGGCAACAGTCCACTTTTTGGATCCCCTTTCTTCACATAAGGATCTACACCGGGTAAAAAATTGTGGTTGTACCCATTTTTGGATACAGTACCCAAAAGTGAAGTACTTAAGATATTGGCTTGTATGCCATTGAGCGTTTCGCCGTATTGCGCGTTTGCTTCACGACCATAGGTGTACGATACGCCAGATGCAGCCATGAGATCGCCTTCGTAGGTCGCGTCGATAAATACACTTGCCGCGAATGTCTTGCCCGATTCCATGGAAATGGATATGATTTTTCCATTTTTCAGTTTCACACCTTTCATTCTATTGAGGCGCTCATTATAGATCATAGAAATTTGTGCTTTTTCCATCATGCCTTGATATACTTTTAAGGCCGCAGAAGGCTCAAAAGTCCACATGGAATTTTCACCCTTTTCCGTTCTCGTTTGCCCACCATCTATGTAATCAGATCTCTTTTCCCATTTCCAATTAGCGGGATCATCATAGTAAGTTTTGATGTTTTCATAAAACTCCCTTGAAATGCCTCCAATGGCAATTTTATTGCCAATATCTGTCTGTCCCAACCCACCGGTAGTCAATCCACCGACGCGATTTGTAGGTTCGATAAGTGCGACGGATTTGCCCATCCTGCTGCTTTGAATTGCTGCCGCAACTCCAGCCGATGTACCACCATAGACGACGATATCGAATTTGTTTTGGGCCATGGATTCTGAACCATTTAGCATCAAAAAAATGAGCATTGGGATCAGGGTAATTAGTATTTTACTTTTTATAATCATGTTAAATATGGACTGTGGTTACAAATTAATTCAATGTCATTACTTGCTTTCTTTCGGTCAGTACATTTTTCAAATCCTCATATGGCACATCCTGTACAGCGATATTCTGATCTATGGCAAGTACTGCCGCTGCCGCTGCCGATTGGCCCATAATCATAAACACAGGTTCCATCCTTACAGATCCAAAAGCGATATGGCTAGATGATATACAAACTGGCACTAATAAATTTTGACAATCTTCTTTTTTGGGCACCAGCGATCCATAAGAAATCGAATATGGCCCAGGAGGGCTTACACCGATATCGCCTTCATTTTGCACGTAGCCTTCTGGCGTAATATAGCGCTGAACGTTGTGAGAATCCATGGCGTAGGAGCCCATTCCTATTGGTTTGGGCACTTCTCTTTTGAGCAATACATCATTCTCAGTAGTGACATATTCGCCAATCATGCGCCTGGCTTCTCGCACGTAAATCTGATGTGGCCAATTTCCATTGTCCACAAATTCGTCCTTAGACAAACCCCATTTTGACATTTCACCCCTTATCTTTTCAGGAACTCTAGGATCATTGGCCACAAACCATAGCAGGCCTTTTTGATAGTCTTCATGTTGCTTGATGATCTCCGCTCGGCGTTCGTAGCTCGCTTCTGGATAGTCGTAGTTCATGCCGATATAGTCACTGCTAAATGGGCCATGGTTGTTGGTGTCTGTCTTTTTATTTGGAATAGCATCAAATTTCTCAAACCAATCTCCCCTTCCTGTATCAAACATTCTTACCAACAGTTCATACTGTGCGGGATCGTAGTTTTCCGGTTTTGGAAATGGCAAGCGGTTTTCATCATGATTGGTCATGCAGGTACGAAAGCAATACGCTTGGATTTTATTGTCACCCTGTCCATAATCTCTAGGGTATTGATCAGAGATTAAAGGCAAAACGCCACTTGATGGATCACCCGGTATTTTATAAGGCGAAATTTCACTCTTAAACCAGTGTTTGTGGTGTAATACGCCTGTTTGCACGCCATTCCATTTTTCGCCGTACAGATTGACATTTTCCCTGCCTACATGATATTTGACCCTAGCGGCTGCCATGAGGTCGCCTTCGTATGTGGCATCTATAAATATTTTTCCGGTGAATATTTTACCCGAAAGGGTTTTGAATGAAGTGATTTTCCCATCCTGTTTTATAACTCCATTTCCTCTGTCAAGCCACTCATCCCGCAGCACATTGATATTATTTTCTGCGATCAAGTCTTCAAAAACTTGCTCTGCCACGTGTGGCTCAAAAATCCACATGGTTCGGTTTTCACCATCCATAGCAACAGTTCCCTGGCCTTTGTTGCCATATTCAGATTTTTCCTGCCATTTCCAAGCAGATGGTTCGCTGTAGTGCTGCCAAACTCTATGATAAAAGTCTCTCGACAAACCACCAATGGTATTCTTTTTTCCGGTATCAGTCCAGCCCAATCCTCCGGAAGACAATCCACCAAGATGAATATCCGGCGATACCACTATAACTGATTTGCCCGATTGCGCTACCTCCACGGCAGCGATGACGGCCGCTGAAGTGCCACCATAAATTATGACATCGGCATCCATGACCGTTTCGATAGAATCCATGGAATTTTGAGGATTTTTAGGATTGCTACATCCCCAGATCAATAAAGCAATGATGAGCGAGCGTAAGATTTTAGTAGTCATTTTTCCGGATTTAAGTTTAAGTTCAAAGATGTAGAGATCATTTTTAAATCACAACATATATTGAAATCCGGTATGACTCAATTTATGAATAGTGATTGTTCTTAATGTTGAGGAACCAATGTTTTAAAGTCGAAATTAATCTATGTTTTGCTGTGAGAATATTTGCCCTGTACCCAAATCAAAAGCCACTAAATTTCCCAAATTGGGCCTATCCTGATAAACGCACCCACCATCAATTGACAAATGATTTTCATGGATTTTAAGGCCTTTTTCTATCTCAAAAATTGGGGTAGGCACATGCCCATGAATTATTCGTCTATTACCTGTTTTGGACATGTCTACCTGCATTTCGCGGGTAAAGAGCATGGCGTGTTTGTCTGAAAATGGATTTTCCAATTCGAAATTTAACCCTGCATGATCCAATATATATTTTTTCAATTCGAAATAATAGGGCAATCCTTTTATAAAATCTAAGTACATATTTGGGATTTCAAAAACAGATGATACGCCAAAGCTTTCGAGGGTTTTATTTCCTCCAGCAAAGAGAAAAGCATCTGTTTTTTCATTGAAATCCAATGCATCGATCAAGCATTGTTCATGGTTTCCGCGCAGCAAAAACACCTTAAAATCCATGCTTTGAAGGAGCCAGATAAAATCCAACACTCCTTTGGCATCAGGACCTTTGTTGATATAGTCGCCAAGTAAGAAAAGGGTGTCAGATTTGGTAAGCGCTACAACTTCGGTAACCAGTTTGCGGAAAGTCGCAGCGCATCCATGGATGTCGCTGATGGCAATTTGTCTACCCAATTTTATCGAAGGAAGTTTTGATCCCTTTGATCAGCGACGAACTGAAACCTTGATGCTCCATTTCATTAAGCCCGGCGATGGTAATCCCTGCCGGAGTGGTAACCTTATCTATTTCCTGTTCCGGATGCATGCCTCCTTTTACCAATAAGCCTGCCGCGCCACGTACAGTTTGAGAAGCGATTTTTTCTGCAGTCGCAGCATCAAACCCTATTTCTATTCCACCTTGAGAGGCTGCACGAATAAACCGCAAGGCATAAGCAATGCCGCACGCTGCCAAAACTGTGGCTGCATCCATCAGGTCTTCTTGGATGTGGATAGCCTCTCCCATGTGGTTGAAAATATCAACTACTTCCTGAGTTTGCACCTCTGATCCATTGGTGGTGGCCACGCAGGTCATGGATTCGCGAATGGAAATAGCAGTGTTTGGCATGGCCCTAAAAAGCGGGATGTCATCGCCAATGATGGCCTGCATGTGGGTAAGCTTGACACCTGTGACAACAGAAATCACCATTTTTTCCATGGAAATAAAAGGCTTTATCTCGGCCAGAATATTGTCCAGCATTTTAGGCTTGACCGCCAAGATGACGATATCTGCTTTTTTGACTGCTTGCTCATTATCAGAATGAACGTTGATGCCTTTGTCGGCGAGATCGGAAATAAGTTCGATTTTCCGCCTGGTAACTGTAATATGCCCTGACTTGAATTGTTTGGAGTGAAGCAATCCCAAGGCGATAGCGCCTCCTAGGTTTCCTCCACCGATGACAGCGATTCGTTTTTCCATATTAATCTAATTTGATCTTCTACCTGATAATCCACGAAATTAATCAACTATTGGAAGTTTTTGTATTGCCAGCGTAATAATGTGATCTAACCGGAAATGTGGTAATGTCATTTTTATTTTTAATTTTGGCCGAACAATTCAGAAGTGAGATTAGTGTGTGCATGATATTTTTTTCAATTTTGGCCCTATGAAACGCGCCTTTCAAATATTTTTTTTTGTGGTGACTATGGTTTGCTATGCGAGCGTTTTCATATCCCCGGAGTATTTTTGGTTTGCTGGTTTCTTGTCGCTTTCAATCCCCTTGATCATCCTTGCCCACATATTTTTGCTGGTGTTGAGTATCAGAAGGTTGGGAAGAGGATTTTGGTTTCATCTCTCGGCGATTATTATCGGTTTTGCGTTCATAAAAGCTAGTTATTCCATGAGCTCCAATGACTCTGATGGGACTTTCAAGGTGATGAGCTATAATGTGCGGGTTTTCAACAACTATTCCCACTTAAAAAATGAAGACTACATCTCATCTAAAAAAATGATTGGTTGGTCGGTGGAGAACGATGCGGATATTAAGTGCTTTCAGGAATATTATAACAACAATAAATCAGATATTTTTAATGTAAATAAAAAGCTCACAAAGGCGGGGTGGAAGTATAATCACCGACACATTGTTTCCCGGGATAGGATGAAGGCGGAGTTTGGCATCGCGATTTATAGCAAGTTCCCAATCATTTATGCCGGGGTGATCCAGTCTGCATCTGGTGAGTTTCTCAATTCTATTTTTGCCGATATTGTCAAAAACAAAGATACTGTCAGGGTATATAATACCCATCTGGAATCCATGAGTATCAATGAGGAAAATGTGGTAAACACAGACCGTCTGGCGCAAAGCTACAAAGATACCAGTTATAGGTTACGTCAGGGATTTATCTCCAGAGCGAAGCAGGTGAACGAATTGGTCGCGAGCATAGAATCTTGCAAGAACAAAATTATTTTATGTGGCGACCTCAACGAGTTACCATATAGTTTTCCATATTTTTCACTAAGGGGGTTGCTCAATAATGCCTTCGAAAAAGCGGGAAATGGATTTGGATTTACTTACAATGGCAAACTTTCCTTTTTGCGCATTGACAATCAATTCTTCAGTGATGGTATCGAGATCCATGATTTTACTATTCACAGGGATGTGGATTATTCGGATCATTTTCCTCTTACGGCTTCATACGCTTGGTAGACATAAAAAGCCCTCAAAATCCATGAATTCATTGTTGTTCGATTTGCCATACAGGCATCATGCGCATTTGCTAATGCGGGGAAGGGGACTAAAAAAAATATCAATACATTGAATATCGGCAATGAAAAATTATCTTTAGAACTGGAAATCTAAAGACTATCTCATTATTGATTGCAATGCCTATGCCTTGTTTTTTACCTTCCGACACTCCCCATAAAAGAATATTTCGCTTTGCTTTTTATGGTATTCTGACAGTTTTATTCGCCCAGCAAAGCTTGGCCCAAGAAACCATTCCTACCATACAGGCAGATACTACCAAGAGTGTTAAAGTGATAGAGGCAGTTCCAACTGCAAACATAGGTTCAGAAACAGAATCAACACTTAGTGAAATCCGCTCATTCAGAAATAGTGTACGACCAACAAAGAGTGAGTTATTGATAGAAGATCAGATGCCAGCTAAATTGGAAGTTGTCTTGGGTTTAAGAAAAAGTGTAAACCTGGACAATATTAAGAGCATGAACTTGCGGCAGACGGAAAGTATCAAAAATGATTTTAGCCAATTGAAAATGCAATTGGAAGGTTGGCGCAATTCGTTGATGGAAGTTTCTGAAGAGGTTAGCGAAGTCGGGAAAGAGTTGAATAAATTGAAAGTTAAATGGGAAAAAACGTTGTTGCTTGATCGTGATGAGGAATTGCCACCTGTTGTGGTAGAACGGATTGGGACTAACCTTGATGAAATAAAATCACTCGATGAATCCTTAAAAACCCGAAACAATGAATTACTGACTAAACTGGATGCCCTTACGGAAGGGTTGATTTTTGTCAATGACGTGTTAGATGCACTCACCAGAACTGAGAGGTCTCAACGATCCAATATTTTTGTGCTTTCTAGTCCGCTAATTTGGAATGGATATAGTGCAGAAAACGATACCACCGGCACGATCAAAAGGATGGAAAATTTGTATCATAAGCACAACAGCACTTTTAAAAATTTCCGGATTAACTATAGAGAAAACATTTACTATCATTTTTTCTTCTTTGTCATATTATTGATTTTGTCATTTTACTTAAAAAGGGAAGTGGCTCAATGGCCGGATAAAAAGAAGGATGATGCGATCAGGCAGTCGCTTCAGATAATTTCCAAACCGATCTCCGCTTCACTGCTGATTACACTATTGCTATCAGGGCTGTTCTACCCAGATGTTTCACCTGATGTTTTAAACTACTATTACATATTATTGGTAGTCCCAATTCTTACTACCATACCCGGTTTATTTCCAGGCATTAAAAAGAAATTTTTCTATGCTGCAGGAGCCATCTTTGTTTTCACACAATTGCTTGAGTATTTTTTGGATCTCATTTTCCTCAGCAGAATAGTTTTGCTTATACTGAATATCGCCACTATTATACTCTTGTGGTATTTGCAGAAAGACCGCCACAACACACGCAAAAAGAGCCCCGGAGTACGATGGGGGTTTGTGTTTTTTATCGTATATCTCAACATGGCGCTGCTAGCGATTGCTGTTTTGGCTAATTGTGTTGGGAATACCATTCTTTCGCACATACTATCGAGAGGTGCTCTGACAGTGATTTACGGCGGAGTATTAGCCTACGCCTGTTCGGCAGTGCTGCGAGGTATTGTTTCATTGTTGATACAGGATAATGGGATATCAAAATTGAATGTGATACAAAACTACTCCGAAGAGGTAAAGCAAAAATCTTATCAGATTATCAGCTGGGGCCTTAGGATTTACTGGTTATACTTATCCTTATCAGGTTTTTTGTTGTGGGATTCACTTTATGATTGGGCAAATTCGGCACTTACCAATCAATGGCAATTGGGAACACTCGATATTTCTATAGGGAGTATACTTTTATTTTTTATCACCATTTGGATTTCATTACTGATTTCGAGGTTTATTCGGTTTATCCTACAGGAAGAAATACTGCTACATTTTGAACTTCCGAGAGGTGTCCCTGGAGCCATTTCCATGTTGGTTCGGTTGTCGCTCATTACCGTAGGATTTATTCTTGCCCTCGGTGCTGCCAACATCCCTTTTGATAATGTGGCCATTATTTTTGGAGCCCTGGGAGTGGGTATAGGTTTTGGTTTGCAAAATATTTTTAACAATCTAGTTTCGGGCTTAATATTGGCGTTTGAGCGGCCAATTCAAATTGGGGATGTGATACAGATATCAACTTTAGATTTGATGGGGGAAGTAAAGGAGATTGGGATCAGGGCAAGTATCGTCCGGACATTCGATGGGGCCGAAGTAGTAGTGCCAAATGGAAACCTGATATCCAACGAAATGGTCAATTGGACATTGTCGGATCACCGCAGAAGGCAGGAATTAATTGTTGGTGTAGCCTATGGAACAGAAATATCCAAAGTAATGGAGATTTTAAATGAGATTGTTGCCAACCAGGAATTTGTTCTTAAAGTTCCTAATCCATCGGTATTATTCATGGGGTTTGGCGATAGTTCATTGGATTTTAGAGTGCTTTTTTGGACACATTTTGACCATGGGATTGGCACCAAAAGCGCTGTAGGTGTAGCAATCAATGAGGCTTTTAATAAGGCAGATATTGAAATTCCTTTCCCTCAACGTGATCTGCACTTACGTTCAGGGTTTGAAAATGTCAGTTCGCCGGATCAGAAAAAAGCTAAAAGCTCAAGTGAGCCGGAGAAAAAATCAGTTGCAAAGCTAGAACAGCCTGCTCAACCAAAGGTAGCCCCACCAGCTAAAAAGAAACCATAAAGCTCCTAAAATCCATGTAACTGATGCCCGTACAATCTAATTTCCATCGCATTGCTATCAATCTGATCAGGTATTCAGTTATCTGGATTTTGGCTTGTTTGTTTTTTGGCTTGGTACGCGCCTATGGAGTCGAATCTTTGCCCGGGTATGATCGTACCCTGCCGTTTCATTGGGATATCTTTATCATACAAATGCTGGTTTTGGGAGTGGCGACAGGAATACCTTTCGGCATTGCGAACCATATCTTAGATTCTTCACGGATAAAGTACAAACCCTATTGGGAGCTGATAGTTATAAAAAGTATGGTGCAATTGATGATCGCCATTTTTTCCATGACGGTACTGATCATTATCACCAACCAGATAGGAAGTGCGCATATAGGATTTATACAAATCTTTTTTTCCTCTACAGCTTTGTTGTGGATATTATTTTCCGGTTTCATAAGTTTTGCCATTCATTTTTTTCAGGCAATGAAATCCAAAACCGGTGAGCGGGTATTGTGGAACTTATTGCTGGGAAAATACCACAGGCCACGTGTGGAGTCCCGGATATTTATGTTTTTGGATATGAAAAATTCAACGACCCATGCCGAGACCCTAGGGCATATTAGGTTCAGCTCACTTATTCAGGATTGCATCAAAGACCTTACTTCTGCCATTCTTCAGCACCAGGTCGAGGTATATCAATATGTAGGCGATGAAGCCGTGCTTACCTGGAAAATCCACGAAGGCTTAGAAAATGCCAATTGCCTTAATGCATATTATACCTTTTGCAATTCACTCAATGCGCGAAGAATATATTATGAAAAAAAATATGGATTGATGCCTTTTTTTAAAGCAGGGGTTCATATTGGGGCCGTTTCAGTATCGGAGGTAGGCATTATCAAGCGGGAAATTGCCTATCATAGTGATGTGCTCAATACTGCTGCACGGATTCAAGGGATGTGCAATGAATTTGAAGCAGAATTATTGGTGTCGAAGGAATTGCACAAAGGCCTAAATCACAAGAATGGGTTTGGCTTTGAAAGTATTGGAGGGGTCGCTTTGAAAGGAAAGCTACATCCTGTCGACATTTATAAGGTGACGAAACGAAGTTAAAAAATATATAAATCTAATGGTAGTAAAGCTACAAATCCCATGGGGTAGAATAATACGTGATCTAAAAGTACCTTTGATCGTGGTAGTGCTGTATATGACCTCGATTTCCCTGCTTGATCGTTATTTGCCTCTGGATGTAATTCACGTACCACTTGGGATAATTACTGTGCCAGGAACTGTTATTGCACTCTTGCTGGCATTCCGAACCAACTCAGCCTATGACCGTTGGTGGGAGGCACGGATTATTTGGGGCGCGATTGTCAATGATTCTAGAACTTTGATTAGGCAATTGATGACATTCTTGCCATTTGAAGAGAGCAAGTCACCGGAATTCCAATTGATATACAACATGGGTTTAAGACACATTGCATGGGTATATTCACTTACAAGGCATCTTCGAAAGCAAGATGTATTTCAGGATATGGAAGGTTTAATTGAAAATGATGAAATTCAAGAAATGCATGGGAAAATGAATATTCCGAATGCGCTGCTTTATAATCAGGCAGAGAAATTGAAATTGGCATATAAAAATAATTGGCTTGATGCTTATCAGTTTGCTGCATTAGATAATACTATTAGCAGACATACAGACGCCTTAGGCAAATGTGAACGCATCAAAAATACCGTATTTCCATCTGGCTACAGTTTGCTGATAGATGTTTTGATTTACCTATGGGTGTTGTTTTTGCCATTTGGCTTGGTAGATATGGTTGGGTATATCCTAATCCCAACAGGCGTTTCCATTGCTATTTCTTTTCTTGTGATTGATCGTATTGCCGTATATATGCAGGATCCATTCGAAAATTTGCCTTCCGATACACCTATGACAACATTGGCTCGTACAATTGAAATTAACATTAAGCAGGAATTGGGGATAAAGGAAATCCCAGATCCTGTGCAGGATGCAAGCGACGTGTTGATGTAATTTTTCTTTGTCAAAACAGATTTATATAAATTGGCTTGGTCATCGGAGGCCCAAAATATATTTTTGGAGTAATAGAACTATTGGAAGCATTTCCTATCCATAGATTAATTATTATCTTGGGCGTTTATTTCAAAATTTTTTATGCCAGATTCAATACAACAAGAGGGTAATTCAAATCAGTTAAACAGAAGTCTGGGACCATTGATGGTTTGGGGGCTTGGTGTCGGATACGTGATTTCGGGCATGTATTTTGGTTGGAACCTTGGTCTTGCCGAGGGAGGTACTTACGGCCTTGCCATTGCCACCGGATTTATCATTGTAATGTATGTCACTTTTACTTTTAGCTATACAGAACTGGCCTGCGCGATCCCAAAAGCAGGAGGGGCATTTGACTATGCCGATCGTGGTTTGGGCAAGCGACTGGGTTTTTTTGCGGGTATGGCGCAAAACATAGAATTTATTTTTGCTCCACCCGCAATTGCAGCTGCAATTGGCGCCTATTTCAATATTTTCTTCCCTCAATTTGATGTCACGCTCATAGCTATCGTGGCCTATGTTGTTTTTACAGGTCTTAATATATATGGTGTGAAAGCCGCCGCGATATTCGAATTGGTAATCACGATTTTTGCGGTGGTCGAATTGTTAATTTTTGCCGGTGTTACACTGCCTGCATTTGAGATGGAAAACCTAACGCGAAATGCACTTCCCAATGGATTATCAGGGGCTTTTGCAGCAATTCCCTTTGCGATATGGTTTTTTCTGGCAATTGAAGGTGTAGCTAATGTAGCCGAGGAAGCCAAAAATCCTACCAGAACCATTATGATTGGTTTTAGTTCGGCGATTGCTACGTTGGTTGTGTTATGTCTGCTCACTTTTACTGCCGCTGTGGGGGTTGGTGGTTGGGAGGCCATCGTTTATCCACCGGGAAGTACTGAGATGTCAGACTCCCCTTTGCCGCTGGCCTTAGGGCAATTAGTGGGTGACAACCATTTTATGTACCATCTTTTGATTACAGTCGGGCTTTTTGGTTTGGTGGCGTCTTTTCATGGAATCATCCTGGCAGCGGGCAGATCGACTTTTGAATTTGGGCGTGTTGGATATATCAGTAAGTCATTGGGCAAAGTACATCCTAAAACAAAGACTCCTGCACGGGCATTGTTAGTGAATATGGTCATCGGGATATTGGCATTGCTGACTGGGAAAACAGGAGAGATCATTACCATAGCCTGCTTCGGTGCGCTGACATTGTACATTATTTCCATGATTGCGTTTTTTGCTTTGCGCAAAAAGGAACCTGAAATGCCGAGACCCTTTAAAGTACCCATGTATCCGGTATTTCCAATACTTGCACTTTCCATCGCTACATTTTCTCTTATAGCGATGACTATCTATAATCTGGAACTGGCCTTGATCTACGCCGCCATGATGCTAGGTACCTTTCTTTGGTTTGTGCTTTTCATTGATAAAAAGCATCCAAAAACCATGAATTAAATCAATATTTCAAATTAAAATAAATATGAGTTCTTCAGAAATAATTTACAAAATCCGAAAATCCGAACACACTAAAATAAAAGTAGCAATAACCGATATGGACGGAGTCCTGAGAGGGAAACTAATGCGTAAAGACAAGTTTTTAGCCGCTATCGACTCTGGATTTGGCTTTTGTGATGTTGTCTTTGGATGGGATATGGCAGATGTCGCCTATCAGGATATGGACATTAAAGCTACCGGATGGCATACCGGCTATCCAGATGCGCCTGCTAAGATCGATTTAAATACCTTTAGAAACATTCCTTGGAATGATGATGTGCCAATGTTTTTGGCGGATTTTTCTTCAGAAGATGGAGTGGGATTTCCAGCGTGTCCTCGCACACTTTTAAAAAGTGTGATAAAAAAATGCGAATCCATGGGTTTTGAGCCTGTTTTTGCACAAGAATTCGAATGGTTTAATTTCGAGGAGACACCACAATCGCTTCATGATAAAGGGTTTCAAAATATGAAACCATTGACTCCGGGAATGTTTGGCTACTCCATTTTGCGATCGTCGCTGAAGAACGAGTTTTTTAATGACCTCTTCGATCTCATGGAAAAGTTTGGGATTCCGATAGAAGGATTGCATACAGAGACTGGCCCTGGTGTTTAC
>JAUHYU010000154.1 GCA_030426345.1 Bacteroidia bacterium | reverse complement strand
CTATGTGTTGTTCGGTGAAGTTTTGCGCTTTCTTTTTGTATTGGATTAGTTTAAATGCACTGAGCTTCTTACTTTCTGAAGCATATTTTCTGATTTTATCAATTACAAGATTCTGTGCGATTGTATAAAGAAAGCTATCAAGGTTTTTATTTAGGTCAATTTTAAGCCTACCTTCCCATAGTTTCAAAAATACATCCTGCACAATTTCTTCAGTGTCCTCTGTCCTTATGGAAAATCGATTAACAAAATTAAATACCTTGTTGAAAGATTTGTTGTAAATCTTTTTAAAAGCGTCAACATCCCCTTCCTTTAAATCTGTTGTCAGTTTCGAAGACGTCTCTAGATATTCAAGATTATCTAACATCTTGTTATTTTTTGAGTGTTTAAGAATCAAGATTCAAAACAAGTGGAATTAACAATCAATAACGTCAACTTAAGAGTATCCACTGCTAATTCCACTTGTTTTTATAATAGAATTATATCCAAATTGTTTTGTTCTTTGAATGAAATAATTGTCAATTATACTTTATCAGGCACTACAAATGGTTCGCGATATTCCCTTGTCAGCATGTCATTTGCTCCTTGGTTATTTATAAATTGTTCCGTAGCAGGATTGAACTCCAATGTTTCTCCTCCCAATCGATAAGAGATATTAGACAAATGTGGTAGTGCAGAAGAAAGAAAGCCTTCATAAATGTCGCAAGACAGATCTGCTTTATTTCTAGACCTCACTGCCGAGATAAAATTCGCATAATGTCCACCTCCACCAGGTGCAGCTAAATATTCTGATGCTTTTTCCTCTTTCCCTTCATTTTCAGAGCTTGGCCCTGGCTCGCCCTCTTTTCCAAGGTAAGTAACCCATTTGCTGCCATTCAATTCCATATACCCCTCTGTACCGTAGAATATATTCCCGATTTTAACATTTAGACTTCCCTCTCCATTTGTATCCAATCCCCTAGTCTCAAATTGCAATATCTTTCCGTCTTGATACTCCATCACCGAAGCCTGCGTGTTGGGTGTTTCTTGACTACAATCTGTATATTTATAATAACCCCCAGATGATTTTACTTTTACCGGATGTTCATCTTTATTAATTCCCCAACGAGCAATATCAAATTGATGTGGCCCTTGATTACCGGTATCTCCATTTCCTGTATTCCAATGCCAATGCCAGTTATAGTGTCCCCTTTTTTCGTTGTAAGGTCTCCACTTTGCCGGACCAAGCCACATATCATAGTGCAATCCTTCTGGCGGCGCACTATTTTCTGATCTTCCAAAAGAACCACGAGGCTTGTAGCAAAGTCCTTTAGCCATATAAACATCTCCAATAACACCGTTGTGCAAGGCGTGCATCGCTTTTCTTACATTTTCGATCGATCTGTTTTGAAAACCTACTTGCACGATCCTATCATATTTGCGGGCAGCCTCTATCATTTGACGACCTTCCCATACATTATGTGAGCATGGTTTTTCTACGTATACATCTTTGCCTGACTGGCAAGCCCAAATTGTTGCCAATGCATGCCAATGATTGGGGGTGGCAATGGATATAGCATCTATTTCCTTATCATCAAATACCCGCCGCATGTCATATTCGGTAGCCGGCTTTTCACCCTGTAGGTTATTAACTTCTTTTATTCTTTCCGCATATAGATTTTCATCTACATCGCAGATGGTTTTCACGAAAACATTCTTCTCCTTTGCCATGCCAGACCATTGCTTTAAATGTCCGAATCCCTGACCTCGGACTCCGACCACACTCATGTTGATCCTTTCATTGGCGCCAATAATGGCATTGTAACTTTTGGCACTAAAACCGAGCGTTGAGGCTCCCAGGGTAATTCCTGTGGTACCGAGGGCGGTCTTTTTAAGAAATGTTCTTCTGCTATCTTTCATATTTGGGCTTATTTATGTCTAAAAATATATTGTAATTTGGTTAATAAAATTTAAAAAACAAACGTTTGCAGACAGTTTCCTTGTTGTGATTATTATTTTTGTAAGGGCGCATTTATAAGTGGTTAAATTCGAGAGAAAAAGAGGCTAAGGCTTGCATTCGCAACTAACTTTGACTTCAAATTGTTGATTTAAATTCATCCTTTCGAGCCTATCCTTTCTAGTTGTAAAGCATTGGTCACAGGACGAAAAACCTTTCAAATCCCATAGATCGGCAAATACCCGGCTACGATTTAGCGCTATGCCATAATCCAAAACCTCTTCTAACGAACTGATCTTAGGCTCATGAAAAAAACCCTCTTTTTCCATTAAATCCAAAGCTCCATTTCCAGAACGGGTTGGAATCACCACACAACACTCTACGCCACAATCAAAAGCAAAATCTATAGATTTTTTGGCCCAAGCTATCCCTTCTAGCTCTGATAAAAATGGAGGCCTTAGCAAGATGAAAGCTCGAGACAGAATATCATTCTTTTCGAGAAATTGAACAGAACGACGAAAATCCTCTATTGTCATTTGTTTATTGAGCTTTGGCAGGACTTGCTGATGAATCGTTTCTAAACCGATAGCTACTTGTAAATTTGCGTTCAATTTGTCCCTAAAATCCATGACACGCCTATCGATAAACTTGGGGTGGCTTTCTACCAAAACGGTCTCAAATCCATGAAGCACGTCTACAAGAACCTTATGGTCAGAAGGAGAGATGGCCTTAGTATCAAAGAAATTTCCGCTGTTGTATAGCTTAATGTGTTTTGTCGTTGGCATTCTTTCCAGCGCATATTCCAATTGTGTGGGAATTGCCCCTACAGCAACGGAACCATCAGTAGTATTTTTCCATAAATCACACATCAAGCACCGAAATGGACATTCTTTATTGGTCAGAAAAACGGTTGCCACATCTTCGATTTCGCCATCGGGCATCCTTTCTTTTTCCACCAAATAACTATAAGGTCGATGTGGATCAATATCAATTTTTTGTCCGCGACTGGAGACGATCCATTTGTTGGTGATATGGAGATTTGAAATTTTCATTAATAACCCAACCCTTCACAGGTTTGTATTATCGAAGGGTTGAAAACCATGGATTATCCATAGATTTTATTGAACGCCTTTCTATATTCCAAATCAGAGGCTGGGAAGGAATTTTTGAATGTTTCTTGGTTTCCAGCGCCGTGTTGAAATCTTTTCTTTGGAAAAACCGGCATTTCCAGCCCGGTAATGGCTTTTACTCCTGCACTTACGATCTCACCTTTCATGTTATACAATTTATCATGATCCCAATCCGTCATTTCGATAAATGGAAATCCTTCGGCAATCTCGATCACATTTGGCAAAGTGTAAGGACTAAAGCTTCTAAAGTCCATCAATTCGGCAGGGGCATAAGTTCGCATGTATCCACGGCTCAATCCCCCTGAATAAGTAAGTGAGTGCTTAATGGACTCTACTCCCCAGCCTTCCTGATACAACATCAGATTATTGAGCACACTGCGGATGGTCAATTCCGGATTTTCCTCAATGGGATAATCCTTTAGATTTTCATCGCCCCCATCGCCATCCAACAAATATTTCCATTCTGGATATCGGTTTCGTATGCCTTGGAGTAGCGCAAAATTCATTGTGGCTGCTTGAATATCGAGCGGCTTATAATCTTCTACTACTTCTATGGCTTTTTTCCAATCTAAATCTTCCTTAGCCACTTGAATTGGTTCTAAAAATATACCGAGTCCCAATGCATCCAAAAATTGCCTTGCTTGCTGTAGATCCTCCCCTTCATTTCCAACTGAAAGGGTAAATGCTTTGAGCCGTGATGGGCTTTCTCCCAATTCGCGCAAAGCGTGGTAAGTCAGCAAAAACACTGAGCCGCTGTCGATCCCGGCAGAAAAACTCACTCCGACCGGGCCACTTTTAGCTTCATGCATCAACCACTTTTTGATTTCCTCATATACTTTAGCGATGTATATTTCTCCTAACTTCGCAGGGTTATCATTTGTGAATTTATTCCTTTTGGGGGTAAAGAAACGCTTATAAGTAGGGTTTGGATCGGGGCATCCAAGCAATTCAATAGTAGTGACATAGTGCGCAGGCACCATGCGTGTATAGTACGGCATGAACTGGTCATCAAGCCCTTCTTGTTTCAAATAATTGTAAATTGTGTCTATCCGCTCAGCCACCACCAGACAGGGTCCGGCAGATAGTTTTGCAATGAAATACCGCAACGGCCTTCCGATGGATCTGGTCAAACGGATTGTTTTTCCCTCTACAGAAACCAATGAAAACTGTCCGTCAATTTCCCTTACTGCTTCTGCATTACCCAACTTGAGAAGCTCTCTGGCTTCTTCATTGGTCATATTATAAATAACATTCTTTTCAGGATGCGTTAGATCAACTACACGCTCTACATATTGATGATTCATGGTATAATTATTTTTAATAAAGTGGCTTTCCAAAAATACATGATTTATGCTGAAATCAATTTATTCAATTCAATAAATCCTGCACTCTGCAAACCATCTTTCATGGTAAAGCAATGTTGTACCACCCGCCAAATTATCGAAAATAATAGCAGATTATTTCTTCCTATTGTCACTATAATCTCAATGACAAGATCAAATGTTCTATTCCAATCCAACCCCTTGGATTATTTCAATATATCTATCCACTTCTACATTGTTAAAAACCTCCTTTTTTCCATGAGGCCAGATGACTTCAAGCTCATCAATATTTTCATATTTCCCCAGGCCGACATGGATTCTAGGATCATTGTAAGATAAATATGTATTTGCGGGCTGATTAACCAAAACCTGAGTTTTACCAGCAGTAGTCACTTTGATCAAAGCGCCCAAGGCAGAAGCCGGCCCATATTTTCCCTTCAAAGTAATGCCAAGCCAATGGTTTTCATTTCCATCATTGCGGAGCAATGTAGGAGTTGCTTTCAAATCCAAGTGAGAAACAATGATATCCATATCTCCGTCATTGTCATAATCGACTGCAGCAGCTCCACGGCCTGATCTTTTGTCAGTAAAATATGGACTTATTTTGCCTCCATTATCCATGAAATTTCCATGGCCGTCATTTTCCAAATAGGTAGGATATTGAAGTTTTAATTCCTCGGCCGTACCGTTGGCAGTAAAAATGTCGAGGTCACCATCATTGTCAAAATCGGCCATCAAAGCTGCCCACTGTCCCTTTCCTGAAAAGGCATCTGCGACTCCACTTCGCCTAGTAATATCGTCGTAAATCCCATCCCCTCGATTTCGATACAATGCCCCATATTTCAAATCAGTGACCAAAAGATCAATCAAGCCATCGCCATCAATATCACCAATGGATCCATGCATCGATCCGGTAACTTTCCCC
>JAUHYU010000153.1 GCA_030426345.1 Bacteroidia bacterium | reverse complement strand
ATTTAAAGAAGCCTTTCCTGTGTCTCACCATCCTTCACATTTCTCAGCGATTTGTAATTCCAATATTCCTATTTCACCTTTTGATAATTGGAGTATTCAGTAATTTCCTCGACATCCATCAGCTGTCCAAACAGCTTAATCTGCATATATAAATCTTCACGACTGGTTAGGTAATGGTTATTTTCTTTATCCAACACATAATTGGCAGTCAATTCGAATTTTGTCACTTTAAATATTTTGATTTTTACAAGTTCTGTACTTTTAATTCAACCCTGGTCAAGAGTCTTTTTTCCTTGTCAATGAAGGCTACTCCTTTACATCCCGCTAAAAATTGATATTTCTTAGGCAAAGATTCTTCCCGAAAGAAAAAGCCAATTATAAGTTCTTTGTCATCATCTTTTTCAATCGTGAAATCATTATCATCTATTTTAGCATTGATATCTCGCCTCTTTGTGTTGTGGTCTTTATTGAATTGACGGATTTCCTTTTTCGTTGGTGTTTGTCCATTATTACTGATCAGCATCCATTTTTTACCCACCCGCTGTGTGGCATCAAATTTGGCTTCCTGTACATCCGTTTTCTCAGCAGTTTTGGAAGTGATTTTTGCATCAAAACTATACGCTGCATCTTCGTCTTTCAGCCCTTGCTCAAATACATCTCTGGGAATGTTCAATTCATCTAATTTCTTATTTACCTCACTCATTTGAGCAATGCTCCATAAGGGCAAACACATGACAAGAACTATGATTAATCTTTTCATTTGATAATTTTCGTTAAGTTTAAATGGCAAATATACAAATGGCTCAGAAATGTTTTCCAACTGAAATCAAATGTAATGATTTAGAATTGTAAGTTATTCAAAGCAGTACGTTTACGAACGCATACGCTAATAGTAATTACATTCCGTATCAGTAAATAATTTCGGCACATTTATGTACCCAAAACTTCCTGAGCCCCGCCATTTATTAGGTTTTATATATGATATTTCTAATGCTCCTTAAAAAGTTCACTGATCGGATTTCCTATGCTCTCGCTTGGAAATTTTATGTTCAACATCACTGAAATAGTCGGAGCGATATCGGTAATACTATATCGCTGTACAGTCTCTCCTTTTGGAATATTTGCTCCAAACCATAATAAAGGAACATTTGTGTCATAATTATAAGCCGATCCGTGGGTTGTCCCCTGGCTCATCGGTGCTGCCCAATAAATAGGTTCGTAAACAACCGCAACATCCCCGGAGCGTTGATTATTATAGCCCAATTGAACCAAGGCGCCTAGTTTTTCTGAAAAGTTGAATCTTCTAAGATCCGCCCCGGTATATACTTGTGCAACACCCTTCACATCATAAAGCTCCGACACGAGAACATCAGTGATTTCTTTCATATCCAATTTTTTGGACTTTATTAACTCCCTGTCCAAGTAAACTTGCTGGTTACTATAATTTACTATCAGATTTTGTGCTTGGAAGGTTTCTACAAGTTTGGCGTTCAATTTCTCAACTATTTTAGAATTACTATACATTCCCATAGGTACCTTGCTCTGATTCAAAAATTGCGGGGTATCTGCACCTGCATGATCAGCTGTCAAAAACAAGGTGTACTGATCCTTTCCAACCGTTTTATCCAAAGTGGCCAGCAAATGGGCTATTTCGTGGTCAAGCCTTAGGTATGTATCCTCTACTTCAATAGATTGAGGCCCAAATGCATGGCCAACCACATCGGTGCTAGAAAAACTGATGGCTAGAAAATCTGTTGTGCCCCTCTGACCCAATGCTTCGCTACTAAGTGCATCTTCTGCCAATTGCCTCAGAATAGTATTGCCGTGCGGGGTTCGCATTAAAAGATCATATTTATCCTTCTTTGGGAGTTTCTTCAAATCATAAGGAAAAACAGGCTTATCTTTTATGGGAAATCCTTTCTCGTACGGCTGATCATCGCTATCACTTTCTACATATTCTGCGATCGGCAACAAGGTATTCCAGCCAAGGTTCATAAGCGAATCAACCTTCTTTGTTTTGTTAAATCTCTCCACCCAATCGGGCAGTTCTTCCATATAGTATGTACTCGTAACAAAATCCCCTGTCTCTCCATCGTACCAATAAGCACCATTTGCTAAATGACCTCCCGGCAAAATCGCACCTCGATCTTTTAAAGACATGCTGATGACTTTTGATCTGCCATTGCTGAAAATTTGAAGCTCATCGGTTATGGTTGTCCCCTTTAGTTTATGTGGAGATTTCTGGCCGTTTGAAGATGTGCTTCCCACTGTTTTCATGGAGGGGTCTGTCACATTGTCCAATACCTCCTTCGCCTTTCGGTCGTACCAGGAGTTTGAAATTATACCATGGTACCTCGGTGTACTTCCGGTATATACCGAAGCATGACCTGGTGCGGTCTTGGTCGGCACATAGTTGTAATGCGTATTTTTGGTCACGAAGCCTTGGTTCATCATTCTTTTAAATCCGCCTTCCTCAAACTTATCGTAGTAACGATACAGATATTCTTGACGCATTTGGTCTACAATAATACCTACAATGAGCTTTGGCTTTTCCTTACTTACTTGTGTAGATAATTTGAAACTTGAAAAAAATATAAAGCAAAAAACAAAAATGTACTTGGTCATATCAATAGATTTTACTTACTGTTTATTTTAATTTATTTGGATAGAATTTTACGATCTGCAATATCGCAAACATGTTATTATTAGCCATAAATTTTAATGGCCAATTTTGAATTCGCTTTACATTTTCATGGATTTTAGAGGCTTTTATTTGGCTGATAATACCAAACTAACAGATGGCCGTCATCCTGAGCCGCAGGCGTGAGGATTTGTTGGCTACTAGAAATAATCTCGCAGATAGCAGGAGATTGCCACACCCGTGAAAAACGGGTTCGCAATGACGAGATTTATAGATCATGGATTTCAGAGGCCTTTTTTTAGACTAAAATTGAGTTAGAGCCTCAATAGCCCTACCCTACCTCTGCATTGCCATTTATCTCATTGATGATGCTTATTATTTTATTGGCATCAGCATCGTCGAATAGCCCCAGAAGTCCTTGGTCGTTCATATCGGTGAAAGGAGACTCGAAAAGCATGTGCCTGTCGATCGTGCCATTTTTTGTGAGGTAGGTGATAATGTTTTTGATGAAAGTCATCTGGTCTGCTCGAAGGCTACCCACTTGAAGGAAGTCTGCAAATGCTTGCTGGGCAGCCTCGACATCCAAGCCCAATATGTTACGCACAAATTGCCCGAGGGGCTGCGTTCCAAATTCTTTGATATAATCATCTTTGGTTCCCCGCTCTCCTCCATCAAACAAAATATCTTCCAATTGCTGAAGCTCATCAGTGGTGACCGGTTCATTGGATAGTAGTTTTGAAATGGTCAATTGATGCTTGTGTTCACGAATAAACCGCTCCACACGTTTCTTATATATTTCGTTTCCATAGGCAACCAGTGGCTCTCCCGAAGTAATCAGTACATCTGAATCAGCGATGTCCGTATAGATCGGGTTTTTTCCACGTTCCTCAAGGAATTGTACCAATTCACGTATTTCCTTGCGGGTATTATCAAGCTTCTTTTGCGATAGATCCGAATAAAATTCCGGATCTTTCATTTGCTCAATGAGCTTTTGAGATCGCAAAATCTGGGGAACTGTATATTTTTGACTTAGCTCCTCAGCAATGTTGATCAGGTTTTCATGATAGTTTTTCTCTGATGAAAGCATTAGCAAATTTGCGAGTTGCAACTTCAGCATCATCAAATCAAACCTTCTGGCTACTTCATTGATGGATTCGGGAACAGGGAGGGCCGACAAGTGTTCTTCGATCTGATACACATCATCAGCACTCAGGTTATTCCATCGATCGCGCCGGCTAAACTCCTCGACATATCTGAGGTTCATATCTACCTGAAAGCGGTTTCTATCTAGAATAGAAATGGCATGGTGCAGCATATCCAGCGTGGTCCCGGATAGTTCCAGGTTTTCGATTTCCCCGGTTTCGGCCAACAAACGACTAAGTTGTAGCCTCGCTTCAAATACTTGCTGTGTGATGGGCTTGATGACACTCCCATCTCTTCCCTTTTTATTGATATCAAAAAACTCGAAGTTCTTGCAGACATCAAATATCAAAAAATGATCTTTTGGCTTATTCGGGCCAAACACATCAGGACACAGCCTGGTGCCCCTTCCAATCATCTGCCAAAATTTTGCATACGACCTGACCACTTTAAAAAAGGCTAAGTTCAGCACGCGTGGCGCATCCACACCAGTATCCATCATATCAACAGATACAGCAATCTGAGGGAGGTTTTCTGTAAACTCATCACAAAAGGAATCGATCAGGCTTTGGGCGTGTGACACCTGATTGTGAACCATGCTTACAAATCCGGAAGGCTGCTCGGGGTATCGCTCCACAAAGCAATCTACAATGAACTCAGCATGCTTCTGATTCACGGCAAAGATGATGGTACGCCCCAGCTTGTCCCCACCTTCTATCTTCAGCCCCAAATCCATGAGAGCATCCAACACTTTATTGACTGTATCTTTATTGAATAGCCATTTATTCATGGCATTGGCCCCTATTTCCTCGGGAAATAATCCCGTAGCCTTGTCTTCAAATGTCTGCTCATATTTCTTTTTTTCCTTTTCAGAAAGGTGTTTGTATTTGATACCTTCTCTCAGAAAGTCCGTGGCCACATCAATATTTTTATATGGATTTAGATAGGTTGGTACAGCCTCGTCCAACCCAAAAGCATAGGTAGGATCATCATTGCTACAGCCGAACAGTTCAAAAGTATTGTGGTCGATGCTTTCTTTTGGTGTGGCTGTCAGTCCGACAATCATGGCATCGAAATATTCAAAAATAGCCTGGTAGCGGTTATAAACTGAGCGATGCGCTTCATCAACTATGATCAGATCAAAATGCCCCACACCATAAAAACGCTCATCTTCGTTGTGCACCCTGTCGATCCGATTCATCATGCTCGGATAGGTGCTAAAGACCAACCGGGTGGTATCGTTTTCCTTTTCTTCCGAAAGGTCGATGGAAGACAAATCTCCCAAAAATTCCTTAAATCGTTTTTTTGCCTGACGCACCAGTGCATTTCTATCTGCCAGAAAGAGCACGCGCTTCACCCAGTTATGTTTGAATAGCACATCTACCAAAGCGGCCGACACGCGCGTCTTGCCACTACCGGTAGCCATCACCAGCAGGGCATGGCGCTTGTTCCCACGCAATCCTACATCTCCATCTGTCACGAGCGACTCATTCACCCGTTGAATGGCTTCTATTTGGTAAGGTCTTCCAGCTATTTGTGTATCAACCTTGGCTTTCCGAATATCCATGCGG
>JAUHYU010000061.1 GCA_030426345.1 Bacteroidia bacterium | reverse complement strand
CAGAGGCTGTTGCCGTAATCTCTCCATCACTTACGCCAAAGCAACTCACCTCGCTCCCATTATAACTGCTCGTTACCACAGATGTTGCCGTGACAGTAGGGTGTAATGTAACATTTACTACGTCCTGATCTTTACATGAATTCCCATCGGTAACTGTTAGTGTATATGACGAAGTTGCTGATGGGGTGGCAATTGGATTGGAATCGGTCGCATCATTTAAATCAGGTGTAGGTGTCCATAGATAAATATAACTTCCATCACCACCGGTGGCTGATGGAGCACCTCCAATCGCTATTGAGGCTCCCTCACAAATAGTTTGACTTAACCCAGCATCTGCTGTTGGGTTTCCGTTAACAATTGCTTCTATTCCAGAACTTTGAGCTGAACACCCATTGCCATTTGTAATAATAACGGCAATTTCATCTCCATTTGTAAGCGTAGAAGATGTAAAAATATTTGATGCTCCAGACTGCAACGTTGATGATCCGGATATATTAATAAATTCATAATCCGCTTGGCCAGTAGGCGAGGCAGTAAATATTACAGACCTGCCTTCACAAATCGTTGGGTCAGATGAACTTCCAGTGATGTTATTGATTAAAGTGGCTGTGGGGGGGGCAAAAGCACTTAAATTTCCATGATTTACATTATCTCCCACAGAGTTGCCATTGACTACCATAGTCCCAGAAGTTCTTCTTATTTCAGCGCTTCCAGCAGTTGTGGCTCTTGCCTTGAGACCGGAAATTATAATAGAATTAATATCTGAACTAGACGGGTTTTGCAATCTTAGGGTAACAGTAACTGAGGAAGTAGTAACAGAAATGGCAGGTGTGCCCCAAACACCATTCCCTGAAACAGAGAGGGATCCTGTACCACTTTCAAATTCGAATGACCCTCCGGAAAATCCTAGTACAAAAGTTTCCTCTGAATTCGTATCTGTAAAATCACCAACATTTGTTTCTGTGATAACTATGTCCGTCAAATTAACATATCCGGATGAAGAAGGCCCCGAGTTGAGACAAATGTTTTCCCCTCCTGTGGCAGAGGTCACAGATACCTGGGAGTACGTATGGGTGGATAGCAATAAAAATGGTATAAATACCATGAATTTTATTCTATTCAAAAAAACATACAAATAAACCTTTCTCAACATTTTGTAAAAATTCCTTTATTCTATCTTGCTTTATAAGTTTTCTTTGATTGTTAAATGTGTAATCAAAACCTAATCTAACGGCACCAAATCGCCATGTTCATTTACTTTTATTAAACACATTTTGGTTTGCGAATTTGGATTGATCTCAAATCCCATAGTACCAACAACCACAAAGCTACCATCCTCCAACTGAACTACCTTTGACCCTTTGTCATTTTGGCTACTCCCGTAAGTTTTTCTCCATTCTTCTATACCTTCAGCATTCAACTTCAGCAAACTTATTTCATGGTTTTTGGGATCATTTAACTCAATGGTGGATGATAACAGGTATCCTCCGTCATTTGTCTGAATAATTCCACTTTCTTTCACATTCCTGTTAAAGCTATTATTATATGTTTTTTTCCATACTTCTTCTCTATTTGGGTTTAATCTAACTACCATTTCTCTTGTTTGATTCCCTACCGTAGAAGTGCCTGCCAAAATATAACCACCATCCGTCGTTTTGAATGCGTCGCTACATATCTCATCTTCTGTTTCTGATCCATAAAACTCCGGATTTATAGTAGCATCTCCATTTGAACGATACACAAACGACCGATACCAAAAGGACTTATTTCCATTGACAATGCGCTGTACCGATCCAAAAATGACATAGGGATTGATCATGTCTAAGCTATTTTCAAATGTTTTGGTAGCATAATTATTAACCTGCTCAGTACCGATATACCTCGATCTAAATTGTAGCGTATCTAAATTATTGTCTGTTTCAATCAAATAATACTTGGAAGTGTCTTGATGTGCCATCGTGGAGGTAATGAAAAACTTCCCATCACTCATCTCTATTACATCTGAACCAAACTCATCTCTTTTATAATTCCCATATTGCTTGGGTTCTCCGATTACGGATCCATCACTTAAATTTAGGTTTAGCACATAAACATCTCTTGTTCCAGGAAGATCGGAAGTATCCTGGGTGATTTCTCCACAAACATAAATACTGTTGTTCTGGCCAAGTAAAACAGAATTACCTACATCATCACCTCGCCCTCCATAACTCTTTTCCCAAATAACATTGCCTAAGTTGTCCGTTCGCACCACATAGACGTCCTTTCCCCCATTGGATGTCGAAGTAGAAGAACCCGTAAGCACAAAACCTCCATCAGAAAGTGCTATTAAATCCATGCCTTCCTCTATACCATTACCGCCGTACAATTTGATGAAATTTTGACCTTGATAAGGCTGAACACTTTCAGGAGTATCGCAGGCATTTACCAAAAACAACCCACACAATCCCCAACCAATACCTCTTAGCAACAAAAAGGATCGGGAATAAAAACCATGTGTATTTAAATTAAAAAACCTCACTTAATCTTCCTCGGTTTATAAAGTGGTTTAACAAATCCTATGAAAAAAGACAGGTTATTGATTTTAAAATCATCGTCAACATGACCGGTTGGAAATTTCAGATCCCTGCCTTCATTAAAATCTTCTCTCCATCGCATTTCTTCATCTGTCACGTTCAACATGCCATTAGAATATCGTGCCTCAAAGACCAAATAGTTCAAGCCAATTTTATAATTAACACCCCCGCCAAGTAACAGCGAATAATTGAACCGATGCTTCATCATCGTCGTTGCGATTTTGGGTCGGGGCTGTACCGGAAAACTCTCATCTGGTATGCCTTCTGTATCACTTGGCTGCCTATATGATCCATCAATATTATTTATATTGGATTGAAGCAAAAATTCTGGACTTACCCCTCCAGAAACGAATGGATTAATTTTACCCCTAAAAAAATTGTATTTTAACATAATTGGCAATTCTACCTCGGTATGGGAGATGTCCAGGTTGGTACTATAAAAATCCCAATGAGTGTCTCTCATATGAAGTTTTCTTTGTGACAAGAATAGCTCTCCCGAAAGGTGTAGGTTTTGAAACAGCACCATTTCGGCACCAAGCCCAAGATGAAAACCTGTCATGGATTTATAGGCACTTGTTCCAGCAGACGACTGTGATAGGCTGTAATCGCGCAATACATTGGCATGCGAAAAGCTAAGGCCTCCTTTTGCCAAAGTAAGATAATACTTAGGTTTAGTAGTAAATTTGGAGGCATGGATAATGATTTCCATAGGATCCAACTCCTCGTTTGGTTCGAATTCCGGTGAAAGCTGTAATAATTTCAGATAAGAATCATCTGCTTCTTGATAATAATCCAAAAACAGATAAGTGAGCGTTAGCAACCTGTAGGCGCGTACTTTTTCTTCTTTTGTAAAGCCATTACTTAGGCACGGTTCCAAAATCCCAGATACTTCGTATAGCCTGCCTTGATTGTATTTAGCTTCGGCTTCGCTCAAGGCTACCGCACATTGATCCTGCGCAAAAACAGTCATTACTGAATTGAAAAAAAGAAGTATAAATATGATTAAGAAATATTTCATTCAGCTAGCCATTATTCTGATGGATTTACTATAGCTTTTTCACATGTTTTCATGTAGTCGATATCTTCTCCAACATATCGATCCCATTCTTTCTCAGACATATTGCGCATCAAATATTTACATATGTCTTGCGCCATCAACCCGGGCTTTGTAGGCCACAGTTTTATTTCCCCATCTCTCGTACCCGCTAACAGGTAATTGCTATCCTGACTAAAGGCAATACTCCACACATAGTCATCATGATCCTTAAATGCTACTGGAAGCATCTTATCCATTTGAGACATAACCCAAAGCTGAATTGAACCCTCAAGGCTGGCAGTTGCAAGTAATTTGCCATCCTCACTGAATTTAATGCTATTTACTCTGGACTTCTGTCCTGAAACAGATCGAGTAAACCTCACTTCTTTTCCATTCAAATCTCCTACATAAACCACCCCATCTTCATTGCCAACGGCAAGTGTTCTATTATCCGAACTAAATTCAATCGCATAAATCGGCCTGTTAGATAAGTTTTCTAATGATTTCATCTTTTGCTCCATATTCTTTGTATCCCAAATATCTAATTGGCCTTTTTCATCTCCTGCAATTATCAGGTTTCCATTATTGCTAATATCAATAGCGGTATAGCGCTCATCAAATTTTTTCAATTCACTACTATTCGCATAATCATTGATGCGCAATGTGCTGTCCTGTTTACTGTAAGAAATAAAATATTCTGAATTCGGTAAAAACATCAGTTTAGAAACCGTTCCTTGATGACCTTCAATTTTGATTGGATTTAGGGTAGATAAGTTAATAACCAAAATATATGGTGCGTCTCCGGCAACTATAAGCCATTTTCCGTCAGGACTTATTTGCATATCTCGGTTGATATAGGCTTTTTCTGGGCTATAGAGTGTTTGGTAGGAATAGTCACTGTTCGTCCATTTTAATATCTTCCCATCACTACCCGTTGTATAAAATTCCTTTCCGTTCGGAGCATAAACAATTGAGCGGATCATATCCCTATGACCTTTATATTGATACAAATCGATCCCCTGGCTATCTTTTAACTTATCTCTTTTAGCATAATACAATCCATCATATATATAATTGTCATATACTTTACCGCCATATTCTTTATTGAAAATAAAAGCTTGATACGCTAGTAGTGCCTTCAAGTCTGTTTCCTGAATGTTCAATGATTTCACGGCCATCGATTGTGCAATGGAAATCATTCTCAATTGATTGGCCTTATCGCGCTCATCCATGGCCAACAAGCTTTGTTGATCCGCAATCACCCTCAACGAGTCAGCAATGCGCTCTCTGTCCATGGCAAGCCTACTCTGCTGCAGAGCAACTAATGATTGGCTCTCAGCAATACCTTTTTGATAAACTGCACTATCTGCATTTAATTCCGCCAAAGATTTCTGACGTTCTGCTTCTTTGGCACTTTCAATTGCCATAAGCGTTTGCTTCACTGCTTCAACCCTTTGTTCCTCTGCAAGTGCCGCATTTTGTTCTGCCTCCACTCTATTGACTTCAGCAATCTCTGTCTGATGATCTGCTTCAATTTTTTTGATCCAGCCAAAAACGAAAAACATAATGGCTATGATAAATGCGATACCTAAAACAATAGCAACTGTCTTGGTTCGCTGGAGCATTTGTTTCTGAAGAACTTCCTTACTCTTTTGTTCACTTTCAAAAGCCGTCTTGCTAGCATCTAAAAAAACAATTGCTCGCTCAAAATACGGATTGTATCGCTTGGCCCAAACACGATTTGGCTTTCGATTTATTTGCCAATTGAGCGCCAGTTGTAAATCGGGAGGCCGCCAGAGTCCTGTTTTGCCTACCTGATACATTTCTGCAGCATCAGAAAGCCTTTTGTACATTGCTGCCGAATCCGCCTCTTCATCTACCCAGTTTTTGAGTCGCTGCCAAATCCGCATCAAGCTCTCATGAGAAATCTCTATATTTGAGTTAGGTTTTAGCTTCACATTTACGGGAGGCATTAGCAAAGACCTACCCGGCTCACGAAACTTTTCTATCACATCAATGAGTTTCTCTTGCTCTATCCCAGAAATCTCGGCGATATCTTCCAGTTTAGCTGACCGCCTGACTCCATGGTTATCTGATGCTTTTTCCGTCAATGCTTTAAATAGAATTTCGCAAACCTCTTTTTCTCCTTCGTCAAGTTCTGAGTATGCTTCATTGGCATGTTGAGAAAGAGCCTCATGAATTTTGCCTATGGCAATGTAATGGCGCAGATCAATCGGCTCATCTTGCTCCATGTTTGTCACCCAATAATCCCAAGTACGCATGAGGGCATGCTGCATTACTGGTAGCTGATCAGGATTATTGCCCACATCGTTGAGCAATTGCTGCACTAACCTTTTTGTAATTTTGCCTCCACCTACCGCTACCGGACCTTCTATCGCCAACTTCTGTTGATCTCTGGTCATCTGCGGTATCAGATAGTGGCTTTTGTTTACCACATGTGTTAGTTCCGGAAATTGAGAGCATTCGCCGATAAAATCGGAACGCATAGTAAAGGAAACATAAATTGGAACTTCCGTTTGGGAAATGGATTTGATCAGTAGGTTGACATAAGCAGTGGCTTCATTAACAGTATCTGAGTCATTGTCGTATCTAAGATATCTAAAAAGCTCCTCAAACTGATCGATTAATAGAAATACATTTTTTGTAGAAGAAGTGGATATTTGTTTCAACGCATCCACCAATCCCATTGAACTACTCCGAAGAATAGTAGATGTCATGCGCCTCTCTATGGTTTTCTCCATCTCTGAAGAATTAGCATAATCCTCGTTCTTAGAAAGTATGGATTCGGCCAAATTTTCCATAGGCGAAATTCCCGGTCGAGTCACCAGGACGGTCCAATCAGAACCTGCATCTGTCATAAACCCACCATATAATATGGGAATGAGTCCGCAATACATCAGTGAAGACTTTCCACTTCCAGATGCGCCGATCACTGCCGTAAATCTATGCTTTGCAAGGTTAAGTAGCACTTCATCACTTTGGCCTTCCCTGCCGAAAAACAGGTGGCTTTCTTCGAAAGTAAATGGTCTTAAACCCGGGAACGGGTTAAGGAGTTCAAATTCATCCTTATTGTTGGACTCAAGAATATCGAATTCTTTTTCCATATTACTTTTCCAGTTGGGATAAGAATGGCTCCATTACTTTAGAGGAGAATGATTTATCAGATTGTAAGATAAGTGCATTATGACCCAAGGCCAAACTTTCATCCATCTGCGACTCATTTTCAATAAGTATGGCTTGAGGACTGATTGGCTTCTCTCGTCCCAAGCCGAGCGATTTCAGTAAGTCTTTTTGCTTACTCTTAATCCATTCTTCATTTTCATTTCCATAATAGATAAGGCTCGCATCACATCTTTTCAAATTACTACTGTGTTGTGCTCTTATTTCGTCAGGAGACCCCTTGAAATTGGAATTTATCACCTCATATCCGCTCTTTTCAAGCATTTTTTGGATTTTCTTACATTTATCGAGTTGAGTTTTGTCATGGATTAGATATACTATTTTTCCTTTTTCAGGAGCTTTATCTCCTTTAAATAACTCATGTTGCCTGATTCCCTCTTCAATTTTGTTCAGGGAAAATGCTTTCAACTCTTCTATTGTTGATTCTAGCAAGTCGGCTTTGCGCATGGAATTGGAATCCTTTTTCAAGTTTTCAACAAACAACCTCTGCTTTACACTAACATTTTGCATATCCGGATCCACCCAAATTACCCTTCCAAAATTCAAGCTAGTAACCGCATCCATCTTTTCTAAATCATTGAAGTAATCTGTGGCTATTCTGTTTTGCAGATCTAATACAGATGAATTTGTTCCCTGAATTTTCCCATAATCGGAACCAATTAGGTGTATGGACATATTGCACGAGGCAATATCCTTTTTGACCATTTTCATAATGGACTCCAAATCCTTAGGCATGTTTTTCTCAGGAAGAACTTTGTATCCGCTGCGCATCAATTCTCTTTTAATCACATCTCGTTTTGCGATCAAGTCTGCGCCAACTTCAGCCAAATAAACCCTAATGGAATTCATCTCACTACTGATATTAGCCAATTCACTTTCCATGGATTTGAGACCATCCATTACTTTGAAAATATCATAAGCCAGATCGTACAATCTCATCCAAAATGTCTTTTCAGAACTTGGCCCGGTAAAGTCATCATAAACAAACAACTCGTCGGTTGTACTATCAACATGAAAAAAATCATAGCTCATTGATTCGCTCAGATAGTCTAAAAGGAAATGTCCCTCTTGAGGCTCCCTGACTACCTTAAATATCCTCGAATTCCATGAAATCGTATTGTGACTTTTGTTTATAGCTCTCTCATGAAATAACTTTATTTCTTCTTTAAATTTTGAATTGTTAAGTAGTTCCGGAGAGACCAACGGAACTATTATAGTAGAAGGCGAATAGACCGTGGTGATATCAAAATCTTCATCACTAAGTAAATTAATCTTGATTGGTTCGCTCGCCAATCGCGTTAATAGAAGCTCCAAAAATTTATGAAAGCTAGAAGACCAATCTTGCGTTATCTGACCTTGTTCTGCCAAGTCAGATTTAACTATATATATATTCTGGCCAAAACTCATCCTAAAGTCATCATGTTAGAGATTGCTTGTTTTGATGTTTCAATGAAGTACTTCATTCTCCTCATAAAATATAGAGCTGTACCCAGCTCATTTAAATAATATGAGCTAAAGTATGTAAATTATAAATTAAAGCAAAAGGGATTATGTTTCTCTTTTACAATATTTTATGGTAAATATTACATACATATTGTTTTGTCAAAATCAAGAATACTCCTTGGGGCTTTCGAATGATTCCAGCAGCTTTAGAGTTACCTCATACTCGTTTGTAATAAGGTCTAAAAATTTATTTTTTTCAATTTTAAAAAGAACTGTTTCACCAATGACTCCCGTAGACACACCCTCACTCATGAGGTCAATATTGATCTGCTCACCCATAAAATCACCTTTCACAAACTGATCAATTACCTCACCTGTATTATCCCTTACTTCTAAAATGCCGGAACATACGATATAAAAACAGTCATTATTCCATGAATTCGCTTCAATTAGGTCATTATCCTCAAAGAATACTTCTTCTCCAAAATCAGCAACACTGGCCAAAATATAGCTGGGAAGTTCTTTGATCAAAGACTCATCCTTAAGAAAATCAACTATTTCAAATTTCATTCTATATCGCAGAGGCGAGTCTGACTTCTCCTTTTGCCCCAATATTAAGTTTTGCAAATGGCCTTCCTCTTCAGGCTCCAGCCTATTAATATGTGCCTTATAGAATGTTTTATCTATCTGATACATAGACCAAGCCGCTGTTTCCCTTAGCAACAAGTCGGGATTAAATAAATTGGCAACCAATTCCATATCAAACTTCCCAGCTATTTTATGGAATCCTATATAGTGAATAACGCTAGCCTTTGTCCACCTGTTAATTGAGTTAAATTCTCGATTGATCAAAAGTCGTATCAACTCTTCGATTGAGATAGTGAGAAATGGATAAAACACCTCTAACCTCCTAATTCTGTCAATATCAGATGTATCGTCCAGAACCGGAATTATCTTTTGCTTTAGATCTTCAGAAAGAAATACATCAAGCAACTCTATAGCGTAAGAGATTCCCTCAGTGGTATTCGTTTCTATATTTTCCTTTACCAGCTGAATGGATTTTTGATCATATATCATGGAGAGCAGCATATAGATATGCTCATAGTAATGTTTATTCTCTTCTTGAAGTGATCTCGTTATCTCACTGAATATCTTTTTATTATATTCAGTGAGCTGCTCGATTGCTTTAAGATTTGATATAATATTAGAGACATCTTCCTCTATTACAAACTTGATGGTTTTTACTTGCTTCTCTTGTGCCACAAAGCCACAATGACTTAAAGACAACAAGACCTGAGCTACCACCTTTTTATCTGGATAGTCAATTTTATTCCATAATATTTCTATCGCCAACTCGCCTCCAATCTTACCATAGATGGTTACAATATCTATGTTGACATCTACATCCTTTTCAGAATTATAAAAGATCGACTCTAAACTCGGAATTGAAATTTCACCATAGTTTACTAGGGCATCTATTGCTGAATCCTTAAAACTCTTTTTCTTCAGGTTATCAATTACAAAAGGCAGCAATTCCTCCTTTTTCAATTCAGCAGCAGCATTCATAGAGGCTTTAACCACTCCTGCATCCGAATCATGTAACAACTCAATTAAATACCCAGTCCCATCAGAAGTGCCAGTTGCTCCAATCAATTCTGCGGCAAGTTTCCTTTCTGCCTTATCCGGAGACTTTATCATTCCTGATATTTCCTCAGATAGAACCGATTTTCCGGCACCTTGGTTTTCCCTTTGCTTTATCTTGCTGAGGTTGGCAATGTGTATAAAAGAAAAATCACCTTCGAGCGTTTGTAGAACTTTCTCAGTTAAGTCAATAGAATGATTATTTTTTATGCCCTTAATTGTTTTCTTAAACATATCCGGGGCAACTTTAGAAAGTGCGCGAAGGGCAAAAATCATTAGATTAGGACTACTGCTATCAATGGAAGAAAACAGCTTGGATAGCAGTAGGTTTTTTCCTTTTTGCTCCACGCGATCTGCTTCTTCTTTCTGGCGCTCCAATTTCAATCGAATATTTACCCGGTAGAGATTGTACAGTTTAAATACTAAATAAATCCACCCAGCAATAATTGCCACTAAAATCCATGAATAATGGATGAGTTCAAAAAATGGAAAAAAGCCAAGAAGCAAGATAACTCCTCCACTAAAAGCTCTAGAAAACTCATTGATAGTTCCTTCTATTTTTGTTTGAATATCAAACCTGATCCTACTATCCAAAGGCATAAAAAACAGCTTAAACACCGGACTTTCCATGGCCTCCCTCAAAGTAGATACGAACAATTTACTTAATGCAACAAACAAGAAAAACCAGAGGAAGTTTGGGTTAGTAACATCAAACCCAAAAAAATGCCCCGCGAAAATCGCCAAACCTGTAAACAACAACAAAACAACAGGCAAAACCAGAAGAGAGGTTTTCATCCCGTACATCGAAAGCAAGCGCTCATTGACGAATGTCTGGATGATCAAGCTTAATACCATGATGGAGCCTTCGAATACACCTAAAAAACTAGCAAGCTGTTTTTCATTAGGGTACTGCTGTTCTGTAACATTCATAAATGAATATTCTGCGAATACAAAAGCACTCATAGAAAACAGCAAAAACAAAGACAGGTACACGATATATTTATTCTTGAAAATATTTATAAAGGATGTTTTTGCACGAATCTCCTTATGCTTTTGGTGAAACGATGTCAGGTGAAATTTTAAAATCAAAAAGACGAAGAAAACAATGGAAATTGCGAGCCCAATTTCTCCTATTATCAATATGTCTGTAATATTCGCTACATAAGGAATTAAAAAAGGGATAGAAAAAGTAGTGATGATAATTGCTGTGAGTTGTCCAGAATCAATTCCCCCGATGATCCGCTTAGACTGTCGTAAATCAAATAATCTCCCAAAAATGCCCCAAAACCCTAGAACCAGCAGCGAGGTAATTGGGCCTAGCATCACAAAAAGTGCAAAAACCAACCACCTTGAATCATAATAATGAAACATCCATCTGGCAAATGCAATAAAGATAAATATGGTAAGGATATTAAAAATAATCAGCTTAGAATACTGCACCCGATTTTGAAAAGAGGCATATAACCAAGTAGTGATTACACCAAGAACCCCAGACACAAAAAAGGCCTCCCGAATGTATTCACTCATTTGGTTAAGAAACAACGTCGTGGCCACGATCTTATAGGCGGCTAAAAAAATTCCCATAAAAAAGCCATATCCCAACAACAGAAGAACTGGCTTTTCTTCTCCTTCAACAACATTGAGGATACTTAAGAGGGCTTTAACCATGACAAATAACTAAAAAGTATATCAGTAGAATCCTTTGAAACAAATCCCAAAATATTACACTTTTTTGAATATTAGGTTCACCACGTAATATTATTTGTAGAATAAGACTTAAATGTAAAAGCCCCCTACCTAAGATTTTTTCGTTTCAGAAAAAGATCAACCTGGTCTTGAATTGTATTCGAAGTAGTAGAAATGATATCGAAACCTTTACTATTTGAAGTCAGCTTCCCTGTCATTTGGTCTGGTGCGAAAATTGCCTTTCCCAATATATCCCTTTCCCTTCCCAGTCCCGGCGACTTTAAAACATCCATGATTTTCATATTTATCCAATTGATACCAGCATTCTGTGCAAAGATGATGGCCAGATCAAAATTCTTTAACGCGATATTGTGCCTATGCCTTACTTCCATAAGATCACTAATAAAGGCTGGAGAAACTACCGTAAAACCACGCTTTTTAAGAAAATCGACATATTGATTTGCGAATTCACGGTCTTCAGCATCGTAAATAAAATAGATATGGAGATGTTCATCTCCTTTGATATTATGCCCATCAATTGGTTCTTCCTTGCCATCGACTAATTTATGGAATATATAATTTTTGAATTCCTCAAAGGTCATACGCAGCAACTCAACCTCCTCCAGTTGTTGAACATTATAAACATGATTTGGAAGCATCGCGTCTCCAAACTGCTTGTTATTTTGGAATTTTGGATACCATGCAAAAATTTCAAATGAGGGATGCGTAATTAACTCTCGACTGTGAAAATACTTCACAGATTGCTCTATCTGTGTTTCTTCCAAGCTCTCAGTAAAACGATCTTGTTCACTTAACATGTGGATAGCGAAGTCGCACTGTTTGATAACATCAATGGCATTAGAAATCTGCAGTTTTTCCTTTGCGATAGTTTTTATCTCGCATCCATATCTCTCCAATTCTCTGATTAGATTTTCACTGAATGCTTTCATCCCAGAAGAGACCTCAGCTATAAAAACAGTTTTACCCGCAAAATCGTGCATGTCACAAAAAGTCAGAGCAGTTTCGAATTGTTATAATATGGAAATTATTACAACTTTAAAAGTATGACCTGAGAATTACCACACCAGCAGATTCTTTGTCTTAAGTTTGTGTACTTAAAAATTTCAATAAAAAAGCAACAGTATTTTCTTACTATTGCTCGTAACATTCCCATTCTACAGGTGTCAGTTTGCATTTGAGCAAAACCCTATTAAGATATCCAAGATGATGCTGCAAATGTCGCACTTGCTCTAAAATCACGTCTAGGTTTGTCCATTTAGGATAATGCTTTGATGGAGAGGTGATCTCGTTTTCTTTCATTCCAGAAATAAATTGAGTGGTTTTTTGCTCAACATAGACTAAATATTCTATAACATCTTCTTGAACTATGAAGTCCTTTGTAACCTCTCCTAACACAGAACTCACATCTTCTTTAAACTCTGGAGGGGCAAAGGATTCTTTAGTCTCGCTAAACCAATAATCAATTGTGTATAACACATGATAAACCTGTTGCCAAATTGGAGGATCAATATTGCGTTGCGCCCATATCGCCTTGGGGCAACGTTCGATAGCTATCCCAATCATTTTGAAAGATGGACTGATTTGTCTAATCAGGATTTCGTTCAGTAAATTCGCATTCCCGCTCATGAAAAAATAGAAATCTTAGTTTTGTTAAAGTTTATTTTCTGGCGATCAGCATTACGCCATTAGTAATTCCATCATTATTTTACATTTCAATTAAATTGAATTACGAAACTGTAAAAACTGAAACATCTAAAAAAATATAATAATGATGGAGTTACAATATGTTATACAGGAAAAAGTAACTATAAGACCATGTCAAAAGCAAAATTTTAGACATAAATCTAAATGTTAGTTTAAACCTCCTAAAATCCATTGCATGGAATTTAGGAGGTTTTTCTTCTACTTTTAAAATTAAGTCGTCACGGACTCCCAATTTCCAGAGATCACAGATTTATGAAGCGCCTCCAATATCGCAATGCCATGTATGATGCTTTCATGAGTCCGAGGCTCTTTTCCGGTGCTAAACATAGTTACCATGTCCACATAATTCTTATCCGGATCTACTTTCTCTACTCGTGACTTGAGCTCTACCACCCCTTCTTTAGTTTCTATAAAAGTCTGCCACCCGTATTTTTTGGAGGTAATGATCAACGTAGCCATCATCCCATTTTCAAAAACTAAACTAGCAGTACTGTTGAGGTTATCCTCCTCATTTTTATTGACTCTGGCTGAAACAACACGTTCGTCAAAAAGATAGATAAGCGGCTCTACCATGTGCACTCCATAAAAATAAATCCCTCCATAGATAGAATTGATATCAGCTTTACCGTAGCAAGTAATTTGATTAATATCCTCCATTTCATCCAATTGCTTCCTCATATCATCAGTAGCATAGTTGTGGGCAATAGAACTATAAGAGGCTACAGGAGTGCCTGCTTTTTTCGCCATCTCCAAAAACTCCTTTGCGGCTACGCTGCTAAAACAGAACGGCTTATCAATAAAAGTAGGTACCCCCGCTTTCACGAATGGTTCCGCCGCCGAAAGGTGCTGATCACCATTGCGATGATCTACAATTAGCGCATCAATCTTACCCATCATTTCCATTGGGTCTTTTACAATAATCGGGATTTTACCCTTTTCTTTCGCCCGCTGGGCAAATTCTTCCGTTTCTCCCCAAACGTATTTTGCTTCCCATCCGGGAAATTGCTTATGCTCATTAAACATCAATCCAAAATGCTGGGTATGCGAATTCTCCGCACCAATTACTCCAACTATTTTGTTTTTTGCTGCTCCCTTAATCTGCGAAAACACTGGGGCTGGAAGGGATAAGGCTAAGGAAGAAAATGCCACACCTTTACCTACATTCGCTAAAAATGATCTTCTGTTTTTCATATAATTTCTATTTATAAATCTTTCACAAGAACATGCTCTTGATATTCAGTTGTCGTTATTAAATCATGGAAAAATAAGGCTTTTTAGTGATTTATCACAACCATACCTCCACATACTCAAGCAACCTCTATCAACAAAGATCCTTCATGAATTTTGAACAGCTTTTCATGAATATTTTACTACGAGGGCTTTCATTCGACACAAGTATCGTATGAAAGCCCTTATTTCAAGAAATTATACTGATGAATTATTTTTAGAATAGAATAACGGTCTTCCCAATTGTTTTTCCTGATTCCTGCATTTTGTGAGCTTCTTTGAGGTTTTCTACTGTAAAACCTTCCAGCGTTGTAGTCAATGTTGTTTTAATGGTTCCGGAATCAAGTAAATCCGCAATCTTATTGAGGATTTGGTGCTGCCTATCCATGTCATCTGTTGTAAACATAGACCGCGTGTACATCAACTCCCAGGAAAAAGACACACTTTTAGTTTTCAGTATATCCAGATTCAACGGCTCGCTGCTACCCGTAATCGAAACAATATGCCCTTGTGGTTTGATAATCTCGGCGATGGTTTCCCAATACCCTCCCAAATCCACGAAATCTAAAATATAATCTATTTGAGTGTGACCTATCTTACCCAACTCTTCTTTTAATTGGTGATGATTAACCACAAAATCGGCTCCCATATCTTTGCACCATTGTATAGAATCCGGTCTTGATGCCGTGGCAATTACAGTAAGTCCTGCAACCTTTTTCGCAATCTGTATGGCTATCGAACCAACTCCTCCGGCACCTGCCAAGATCAAAACCGTCTTTCCCTTGTCCGTTTCCGGGTTTATTTTGATGCGGTCAAAAAGTGATTCGTAAGCTGTTAATCCGGTTAACGGAATAGCTGCGGCCTCCGCAATGCTCAATTTTTTTGGTTTGCGGCCCACTATCCGCTCATCAGCCAATTGGTATTCAGCATTGCTTCCGCTTCTTGTAAGATCGCCTGCATAATACACTTCATCTCCTTTTTTAAAACGTGAGGTATGGTTGCCAACTGCCTCTACAGTCCCCACAGCATCCCATCCAATAACTTTTGGTGTATCTAAGACGGTGTCTTTTGCTGCATTTTGCCTTACTTTAAAATCTACCGGATTTACAGAAATTGCCGATATTTTCACCAAAAGGTCAAATCCACTTGGGCTTGGCTTTTTTGTTTCAAAGGCAATAAAACTGTTTTCCTCGGAAATTGGTAATGATTGTATAAACCCGATTGCTTTCATGTTATTTATTTTAAGGTTCTATTTTTTGATGCTAATTTCAATACTAATTATTTCTAAATGCCAGTTTTTTTTGGACATTTCTATTTGCTCGCAGCGTCCAGTGTTTCTAAATCTTCTGTGTCCAATTTCAATTTCGGTGCGTCGAATAAGGTTTGTAACTGACTTTGACTTGTCGCGCTTACTATCGGTGCAGAAATTGAAGGCTGAGCTAATAGCCAAGCCAAGGCTACTGTAGCAGGTTGGCTATTATATTTGGCTGATACAGCATCTAATGCATTTAAAACAGCCATTCCTTGCTCATTGAGGTAATGCTTCACTCCTGCCCCACGAACACTTTTTCCTAAATCAGCCTCCGAACGATACTTACCCGTCAGAAAACCTGCTGCCAAAGACCAGTAGGGCATCACGCCCAATTCATACTTTTCGACAAGTCCTAAATATTCTGTTTCATATTTTGTCCTCTCCACCAAATTATAATGAGGCTGTAAGGCAACATATTTTGGGAAATCATTTTTCTCTGCTATTTCAAAAGATTTGATAAGTCGATCGGGTGAAAGATTGGAGGCTGCGATATACCTAACTTTGCCAGCTTTTAAAATTTCGTCGTAAGCAGATAGGGTTTCTTCAACTGGAGTTTTGTCGTCATCAAAATGTGTGTAATATAGATCAATGCAATCCGTTTGAAGTCGCTGCAATGATTCATCGACCGATTTCAAAATATGTTTTTTACTTATATCGTAAGGATGCTCTTTAGTTTCTGAACCTACTTTGGTTGCTATGACCATTTGATCCCGATTGCCCCTTGATTTCATCCAATTGCCAATAATGATCTCAGATTGTCCGCCTTTTCCATTTACCCACCACGAATAGGTATCTGCAGTATCAATAAAATTGAAACCCGATTTTGCGAATCCATCCAAAATTTCAAAGGATTTTTTTTCGTCCAGTGTCCATCCAAATACATTGCCGCCAAGGTTGATGCGAGCAACTTCTAAATCTGATTTTCCGATTTTTACTTTATCCATTTCCTAAATCTAAAATATTCCATACTTCAATTACAATACAAATATAACGAGATGCTTCAATCAAAGTTAGGTATCAAAAATGGTATTGCAGGTATAAATAAAGGTTTCTGAAAAAGATCCCTCATAAATTCATGGAATTTGACCTATATTTGTTTATGTTTTCAACTAAAACATTAGATATATGCATGTAGAACAAGCACTAAAACCTTTTGAAATACATATCAAAGAATTAGAAAGTTGGGAAAAACGTCCGCACAAGCACAATTTTTTTGAATTGGTATATGTGGATAAAGGGGAAGGATTGCAATGCATCAATCATGTGGAAGTGCCATACTCCAGCGGAAATATCTTTCTTTTGCCACCCTTAGATTGCCACTCATTTAAGATTAGAGAAAAGACAACGTTTTATTTTATTCGGTTCACGGATCTGTATTTCTCAAAAGAAGCACTGAACGGGAACTACAGCGACTGGTTCAAAAAATTGTCTTATGTCCTGTCCAATTACAACAAAGTCGCGGGTGACATCATCAAAAACAGATCAAGCCTAGAAAGAGAGCTCTTGGTCAACTTGATCAAACAAATTCATCAGGAATATTTGACGCAGGATGATTATTCACAAACAATAATTGAAAGCTTAATGGTAAGCATCTTAAATATTCTGGCGAGAAATATTGAGAGAAGGTATGTGGATGAAGGCCATACGAAAGATTATAAATTTGGGGAGATCATCCGCTACATCCAACACAATTTGTACGATAAAAATAAAATCACCCTTGAAAACCTGTCTCATGAATTCAATGTTTCGCCAACCTATTTTAGCGAATATTTCAAAAAGCATTCAGAATATTCTTTCCAGGAATACGTCATTAAATCAAAACTAAAACTAGCAGAAAGCTATTTCAAGCACAGCGAATATTCCATAAAAGAAGTGGCTTATATGCTGGGATTTACCGATTCCAGTCATTTATCCAAAACATTTAAAAAGAATTACGACATGACCATTCAGATGTTTAAAAAAGGCGATGTGCAAGTTTGTGCTGGATAGAAACACCGCAAATTTGGATATCGACAGCATCCAAACTCAATAATAATGGATTAGCCATTCATGGAAAAAGAAGGCTTTTTCGTTGTAGTTGCAACTCACAACTCTTTCACCCCAAGCTCATTCATGGATTTTGAAGGCTTATTTTAAGGTTTTTGGGATGAAGGCAACAAACAACTGAAAGTGCAAAATGAAACGATCTGATAACTCTCAACATTGCTCTGATTGAGAAAAAGCATGATTTGCATTGGGATTTAAGTTGACCATAACTGCATTAAAATATTGCGGTAAACAAAAAAGCATATCAATTACGATATGCTTTCCAATGCTAATAAGTTAAAATGCAATTAATCTAAATTACTTCAACATTTACTGCATTCAATCCTTTTTGACCTTCTTCAACATCAAAGGATACTTTGTCTCCTTCTCTGATCTCATCAGTTAAACCATTTACATGGACAAATACATCTTTACCTCCGTCATCAGGAGTGATGAATCCAAATCCTTTGGCATTGTTGAAAAATTTTACTGTTCCGTTACTCATAATTAATAGATATTTTTGTGCTAATGTAGTGATTTACTTTTAGTATAATTTTATAATCCATGGAAAATGAAGACTTTTTGACCAAGTTCAGAACTCACAACCATGACCAACCTAAAACTTATTTCATGGATTTTAGGGTCTTTTTTGGGCTTTGAACAACAATAATGCGAAATGCAATACTAATCCCGTAGAACTTATTTGGTCACCTCTCCTCCTTTGATAATTCTTTAAATTTTTCCTCTCGTTTGCGACCCTTTTATTTTTACCTTGTCTATGTACATGAAGAAAGAATAAAATTTGACCAAGAATCACATCGATATTGACCGACAATTGGTCGAAAAAAGCTTGAAAGGAAATGTAAAGGCGCAGTACGCTTTGTACAAAAAATATGCTGCTGCCATGTATTATACCTGCTTTCATATGATGCGACAAAGGGAATCTGCAGAGGATATGCTCCAGGAATCCTTTAGTGAGGCTTTTTTTAAACTCGAACGATTCAGATTCGATTCCTCCTTCGGAACTTGGCTAAAGAGAATTGTTGTGAATAAATGTATCAATGAGATCAAACGAAAAAAAACTGACTTACATTTTACTGATACTATTCAGGAATACGACCAAACCTTTGAAGAAGAAGATCAGTCGCTGAGTGGAATAAAAGTGCAGGATATAAAGGCTGCTTTAGAGTTCTTACCTGAAGGCAGCCGAATCATCTTTCAGTTATACCTATTGGAAGGCTATGATCATCGCGAGATCGCCGACATCTTGGGAGTAAGTGAATCCAACTCTAAATCTCAATATATGAAGGCGAAAAGAAAAGTACGGGAAATTCTAAAAAATCAGATGTTATGAGACTGGATGATTTTGAAAAATATGTAATTGATAACAAGCACGATTTCGGGCCAGACCATGAGGTGCCAGATGTATGGGAAAAAGTGCAAAAGCGGGAACCTCAAGAAGTTCAACTGCAAATATCCTGGCGCCGATGGGCAGCAAGAGCCGCCTCCATAATAGTGATATTCACCATCTCCTATTTTGTTCACGACTTCAGGGCAAACCGGCTCAATGGAGATTCGGCTAAGTTGGTCAAAATGTTGAAGGAAGATCCTCGACTCTTGCAGTTATTTGAGGCAGATGAATACTATACAGCAGAAATTAATATAAAAAAAGAAGAACTATTCAGACTGGGCAGTAATGTACCCGGGCTCGAAAACGAAATAAACACAGATTTGGCAGATTTGGATGCCATACTCATTGAGCTAAAAGAAGACCTGGGGGATAATGCCGACAATGATGAAGTGATAGCAGCCATGATGCAGAATTACCGATTGAAACTTGAGATTCTAGAGGATATGCTGGAACAGTTCAAAAACAAAAAAAATAAATCAGATAAGCATGAAGAGGGTGTCTCTATTTAAAGTATTGCTCCTGTCACCAATGTTTTTGTCAGCAGTGGTAGCTATAGGGCAGGACTTTCGCAAGAGTAAGGAAGTGACAAAGGTCTATGCTATTGAGCAGGGAGCTGAACTAAGTGTAGCGAACAAATATGGACGAATTCAGATTATTCCATGGGACAAAGACTCCATAAAATTCAAAGTATCGATCGAGGTGAGGGCGAAAAAAGAAACCAAAGCACAAGAAGCTCTCGATGGAATAAAAATTGATTTTGTGGCCTATCAATCCTACATAGAATCCAAAACATCCTACACGGAGGAAGGGTCTTTTTGGGAAAGTATGAAGTCCAAAACAGGTATTGCGTTTTCCGATGATAACAAAACCAGTATTAACTATAAAATTTATGCCCCTACGAACGTCAATCTTAACTTAACCAATAAATACGGAGACATTTTTCTTGAAGATCACAATGGCATGATGACCATCGACTTATCTAACGGAGATTTGAAAGCTCGGAAGTTATCAAAACCCTGCCAATTGAAGTTGGAGTTTGCCTATGCGAAAATTGATGAAATGACCACTGGCAAGATCAATCTGGACCATAAGTCAGAATTACAGCTTAACAAAGTCGATGTACTTGATATCGACAGCCGTTCCTCACGAATTAATATTGGTCAGGCCAATAAAATGACTATCAATTCTTATCGTGATAAGCTGGAGTTTTCCGAAGTGAAGACCTTGTCATTAACTGGATCGTATTCTTATAGCGAAATTGAGCATTTGCTAGCATCATCTGTCATGGACACAAAATATGGCAGCGTAGATATTTTGGCTATTTCGAATCAGGTAAAGGTGCTTAAAATTACAGCAAATCATACTGACATTTCCCTCAAATTACCATCGAATAGAAAACTAACAGTGGAAGCTATTTATAATGAAAGTGCCGGTCTGTTTTTCCCGGTAGAATTATCAAATAAAATTACTGTGAAAGAAGACGAGGAAGAAAAGCTGGTAAAAACTACTGGTACTGTTGGACCTGCCACAGGCATCCCCCTAAAGCTCAATATTACCATCACTGATGGAAATCTACAAGTAAAAGAATAAACTGAAGCATCATAAAATAAGCAAAAATGAAAACAACATACATTTCTATTCTGGCATTCATATTCATCAGCACAACAGCTGTGCGTGCTCAAGACAATCAAAACGAATACAGTTCTATATTCAACAAAAAATCTGACCAAAAAATAATTCATGGTGGCTATGGTTCTTTTGGAATTGGTTATACTACGATTGACAATAAAGATGCCATCATCCTAAATATCAAAGGTGCCTGGGTCATCAATCATAAAATAGCGCTAGGCCTAGCCGGTTATGGGTTTTTCAACAACTTGGACAAGAGCAACCAAAACAACACAGATCAATATCTGGCTGGGGGGTATGGCGGGTTTTATTTCGAACCGATCTTGCTACATAATTCACCTGTGCATTTATCCTTCCCTGTTTTAGTAGGTGGAGGAGGTATTTCAACCGTTCCAAATAATTTTTGGGATTATACTTACACCTTTTATCCAAATGACTACGATATATTTTTCGTGGTGGAGCCGGGAGTGGAACTTGAATTCAATATGGTCAGGTTCTTTCGCATAGCCTTGGGTGCAACATACAGACTGACCAACGGTGTTAAATTAGAGTATCCTGGTGGAGGGCCTGAGATCGCCCTCAACGCCTTGGACGGCTTTAACTTTTACATGAACTTTAAATTCGGCAAGTTCTAATAGTCTTAAGATTTATACATGATTTCCATTTTAATCAAAGTAACTAAATATGTCATTTAATATCTTTTCTTCCCAGTTTTTGCCAACAGACATTTTATAAGGTTTGTCAATAAGTAACTTAAGATATTCTTCACTTGAACTGCACACGAATCTTTCAGACTGATGTAAAATCATAATGTCCATTTTCAGGTTGAAGTCTGGGTGAAAAGAATTGGGAGCCTTATTAGTACATGTCAAAATTTTCTCTGAACTCAAGGGCATAATAATGTTTTGCTGGATTGAAGAGAAATTCTCATACTGGTCTTTTAAAATAATAGGATTATCTCCAGTAATATGAACTGAGTTTGTACCATGTAAAATTCTCCAGTCATTGAAATTATGAGTATTATATTTATCCATAAAAGAGACCAAAGGGAGTAGAGAACTATACATTTTCCTAAAAAGGTCAATGTCCTTTACTAATTGTTCTGCTTCCTCCATTCTTTCTCCACTTTTTTTCTCAAAGATTCCAAATCCCAATTCTTGGAATGAAAAGTCATTTATTATTTTTTCTCTCAAATTATCATTTTTGGGTATTCTCCAAAATGTCGATGCTATGAAAAATCTGATTTCGTAAAGAGTTTCAGGAGTCAAAACATTTTCTCTGAAATTTGATTTCCTGATTTTTTCAAGGGCATTTGCCGACCTATTGTCAAATTCTGCAAGAACCCGCTCCGGTAAATCAGATTTTTCCCCTTTAACAGTTCCTGTATTCCTAAATTTCTCAAAAAACGAATTTTCAGGTTTGCTTTTTCGGATTTCATCTTTCTTTTTATCATAGATGAAAAAATCTCCGGTTTTATTCGTAAATCCTTTGAGATAAAACCTCGGTAAATAATGATGTTTCTTCGATTGTACCATTTTTCAATATCCATCCTCCCACCCTATTTTCATTTACCAATCCATGGATTTTAGAGGCTTTTTCAACAGATTCCAACTCCTATTTTTCAACATTCACCTTCACATCCTTGAACATGAAAGAATTGTCACTCAGCCTCAAGTCCTTGCCGCTAGCAGTAGTCACATTTCTAAGAATGACTTTTTTGGTTGTTATGTAAGGAAACTTCTCCTGATAAGAATCGCCAGTCATTTCCGGGTTGAAGTTTCCAAAAATGGCGGGTCCTTCATAATCCTCAGGATGATTGGAATCGTCGATACGCAAGTTTTCAATAGTGATCTTTTCTGGCATATAGCAAGTGTAGCCGAAATCATGCTGCCCGGAATTGGAACCACCAATCAGGCTGGCACTGGTCGTACTACCTCCTGCAGGTACGAAAACACAGTTGCGGATGATGAATTCTCCCCGCCATGTACTGCCATAATCAGAGCGTAGGTTGATGAGCGTCCTTCCGTAGATGGTGGAATTCTCAACAGTAAAGACTCCGCTGCCAATGGCATTGATTCCCATGTGGCCTAAAGTGGAATTGCGGAGAGTAGCATTGGCAACCCCCATGTGCGCATCAAACCGCGAGAAAGTACAATTGTCATAAAGCAAATTTTTGCAATAGTTAGAGCCAATAATTCCCCAATAAGTACGGTCATTGATGTCATTTGTCTGGCTACAGTTGATGAATGATATATTCACTGCACGCCCGACCGAAATATCGTAAGAACCCATGGAAACAGGCTTTCCTGCCGATCCAATGGTACGGTAGGTTTTGTGTCCGGTCAGGATTGTGTTCTTAACAATTACGTTGGCGCAATCACGAATAGTGATGAAGCCGCTATAGGGCGCACCATGATCTCCTTCGCCGGTGATGCGATGTTCGAGCCCATCCACCACGACATTGGAACGCTTGATCGCAATGTTTCGGCTATGATAGTTGTACTTAGATTCGGCTTGATTGGCGATGGTGGTAAAGCGTCCTCCCGTGATGTTCAGCGTCTGCTCGTCAATAGGAAGAGCAGTGATTTCCGTGACTTGGTCGAAATCCCAGATGATCGGAGCATCCATATCCACATTGCCGTTTTTATCCACGACAAAGATATCTGTTTGAGCAGATCCATTGTTCTGGTTCAGCCCGTAGCGGATATAGCGTTTTACGTTAGAATCTGTGACGGTGATCAGACAAGCTCCCGGCAAGGCGGTATCGATTTTCTCCTGATTCCTCTTAAGGGAAGCTACCCCCTCAGGGTTGAAAGGATCCAAACTGGAACTCACCAAGAAAATGGATGCCCTTATGTTTTGCACTTCTGTATCGTCAATAATGAAGGCCGCCGTACCAAAATCAGTATCAGTCTGGATGATCGCCGTGCGCTCCTTTCCTCCAATATAGTAGGTGGCCTCTTCGTCGGCTTTAACCCTTAGGCCATGTTGATTGGCGAAGGCATGGGCCGCAGCGATGGCGTCTATATCATCTGTTTTTCCATCACCTTTGGCACCGAAGTCACTGTAGCGAACCAATCCAGCAGCCTTAAATTTAGCGGCATCCTTTGGGGATACATTTACATGCAATTCCCCATTTTCATTTGTACTTACCTTGGTTTTCTTCTTTGTAGATGTGATCGCTACATTTTCAAGCGAGCCTTTAGTCTGTGCGCGACTCACAATTACACTCGAAAATAAGAAGAAGAATAGTAGTACATATTTCATCATGGGTGTATTATAATAGTTATCACTTTCAAAAAAATTAATCATCAGCAGTAAGTATATTTTGTGGCATTCAAATTATAAAAATTAACTCATTTTATGTTTTTTTACAGCTACTTTATCGATTTTAATGCCATTAATCTTATTTATAATTATATATGAAATCACTTTTTGCTCTTATGTTTTTATTGCTTTGACGACAGCTGTGCAATCACAGCACTTAGCAAATTTAGAATTTAATGATGATAAAGAATTTAAAATTGTACAGTTCACGGACACGCATGTTAATGTAGAAAGTGGCAAGAATTTAGAGGTCTTTACCACTGTTAAAAAAATACTTGATATGGAAAAGCCTGATCTGGTTGTGTTAACAGGAGATGTGGCTACAGATGGAAATCCGGAAAAGACATATAAAGAATTTGAAAAAATATTTACGCAAGCAAAAACTCCGTGGATAGTCGCCTTTGGAAATCATGATTCACAAGCAGACCTTTCCAGAAAAGAGGTAGCTGACTTCATTCACACATTAAGTTATTGTTTAAATAATGACAATGGGGAAACCCATGGCAACTCTAATTTTGTAATTCCTGTGGGTAATAAACAAAATAAAGCCGAAGCACTTATTTATATCATGGATTCTAATGCTTACAGTACTTTAAAACCTGAAGTAGACGGTTGGGGTTGGTTTGATCATTCTCAAGTCATGTGGTACAAAGAAAAAAGCAAGCAGTATACTAGATCCAATAATAATAAGCCCCTCCCTGCTGTTGCTTTTTTCCATATTCCTTTGCCAGAATATTACCAAGCATGGAGCAATAAAAAGATTAAAGCCTTTGGCCAAAGAAAAGAGGATGAATGTGGGCCAGAAATCAATACAGGAATGTTTGCAGCCATGTTGGAGTGCAAGGATGTGATGGGAACTTTTGTCGGTCACGATCATAATAATGATTATATAGGTATCTATTATGATATAGCGTTGGCTTACGGCAGAATTACGAAAACTAAAACATATAGAAAAGCTCCAGTAGAAGGAGCTAGAATCATTGTTTTAAAGGAAGGAGAGCGCTCCTTTGAGTCTTGGGTTCGTGAGGTAAACGGAAAAAAAGTTGCACCATGCATGTGGCCAGATTCTTTTGTTAATTAGCAATTATCTCAAATTCTTTACTGCAATGGTAAATACAATGCGCATACTTGACCTGTATTAACCCTAACCCATGGAAAAACTGGGCTTTTTAGTTAGCTTATAAACTCTTAACCCCCTCAACCCAAAATCTCAGTCATGGGTTTTTAATGCTTTTTTAGATTAGACAGAAACAAACAATTGTCAATTGTAAAATCTATTTATCATCGAGATAAAAAAAGATGGCAATTCGTGAGAAATCACCAATTGCCATCTCTTAAGTTGTTATAACTAAAATATAATTAGTCTCTCCCTATAACGGCACATCCTATTGTATCACCAGCGGTACCTGAAGAACCATCTAGCCTGGCATGGACTATCACGGCTTTATCAAGGATATTGGAGTTAGTGTCACCACCAAAGGTTCAACCTTCAATGGCCATTTTCATCGCGCCCTTACCATCAGCTTCAATAGTGATGTTGCCAATATCACAAACTGTAGAAAAAACACACATTTTTTAACGGTAAAAAAAATGCCTCTGAGGAGAATATATAATTTTGGTAGAGTCATGGGTTTGGGATGGTTTAGGAGTTCAGGAGATAAGAGGTTCAATTGTTCAGTGGCTTTTGGCGAGGCGCTATTCCATGGAAAAATATGGATTTTAGGTGAGGGTTGCACATGAGGAATGCGTGTGTCAACTTGAGGCAAAAACTTCGAGAAATTATTTACACTAAAAAAAATATGAGACACATTACTACAATGATAATTATCACCCATCCTAAGCAACTCCTCCCACTGGATGAACCTCTTTTATTTCTCCTTTTCCATCTTCTTTCATCGTATCTTCTATTATCATATCTTGCATTATCCCACTCAACCCATTGTCTATCAGGCTCATGATGGCTTATAACTATATTGGATGCAGAGTTGAAATATTCACTAACTTTTAAATCTGAACTTACCCAAAAGTTTGAATCAAAATATTCATCCATTTTATTTCCTTGAGAGTTTGCAAGAACCTCAATCTTGATTTCCATTACAATTTGTTTCTCTCTTTCTTTTTTTGAAATAACTAAAATGGCAGCAATTTTTAAAAATAAAATGTGTTTTCCTTCTTTTAACGGCTTTAGATAAAAATTCCATTCTGTTGTATCTTTTTTATCTAAGAATTGTTCTTTTACATTTATTGGCAAAATTTCAAAAGCTTTTGAATGATTGAAATCTACTAGTTCAACCTGCATTACTTTAGATATTTTTAAGTCTTCAAAAACGCAATTAGTGGTATATTTTTTTGATTTTTTAATTATTTCTTCACTATAAGCTATTAAGACAGTACATTTTATTTTTTTATTTAAAACCATTTTTCGGGGAATGTCATACATCAATTTCCCTTCCCTTAAATCACCAATTTTTGTGTTAGTTTCAATTTGGTCTATAGATTTCTGGATTCTTCTTACATTTGAATCAATAGTACTCACTATGTGATTTGTACTCTTTAAATGTAAAACAACAAATGCCCTATAAGATTTCGTATCTTCTTTGAGTTCTTCAAAAAAGCAAGTATCAAGTATTTTGAAAAAATTTAATTTTGTAAAATCTAAAAAATAGGTTGCTTTTTCATTGGCAGTTTTCATATATCTCTCCGAGATATAGTCTAATCCTTTATCTGAATTTTCAAAAATATAAGATTTTATAATCTCCGCGTTCGCAATGATATTTGGCATGTCAATAGTAATATCTTCTCTCCATTCCTTAAAAAATAGTTTGATTTTTAATAAACGAATCTCAAATATATTTTTGGATACTTGAAGTTTGTAATAGCTCAAAAATTCTAATTCAAGATGTACAATTGCCTTAAGTGTGGCTCTTTGAAAAGCTTTCTCTAAGTCGTGATTGAGGTCATCAAATTCTCTGTTGGCTAACCGGATTTTTGCTAGCTTCTGATAATAAAAATCTCCAAGACCTGCACTAGCAATACTAGTACTCAAATTGCTAATCAAGCTTGAAAAAGGCCCACTACCTCCTCCCGTGGCAACAAAAGCTACACAGGCTGCTGTAGCACCTAAAATAGTTGATATATTATTATTTTTAATTCCCAAAAACTTATGAGTTTTTTACTGACTCAAAAATCACACATAATAAATGATAAATGTACCTGGACTGTATCAGTTGCTAATCTATGGAAAAATAGGGCTTTTTGTGAAGTCTAAGTGCATATTTCCATCAACTATATCATTCATGGATTTTAGAGGCTTTTTTCATGGATTTATTGGCTACCGGGCAATGGCTATTTTGTGATCATCTGTACTGGTACGATTATTTATTTTTCAGGTACATATGTCGATTGTAATTTTACACTTTGTTCGGTGTAGTATCCTTTTACATCTGCGTATCATACACAACTGGAAATTGCTTTGGGATTTCGTCATTCGATTCCCCTAAATTCTGGCGCAAATCTATTTCAATTCCTCTTGCCATTGTAGAAATGGGCACATCATTCGCCGAACCCTCAAATGGATTTTCACCTGTCCTTCCAATTCTTTCCATGGTATGAAAAACCCAAGCTACCGCAACATAAAAAGGGATAGATAAGCAAAGAAATAAATCACCAACTATGGGGTGGTTTGTACTCATTTCTTGGCCTAGTTCTGCAAATTGTGGGACTATCGATAGTGGCAATATCAAAACAAATATCCACATGAAATAGTGGTTGAGAGTAGCAAAATGACGCGGATAGGGGAAATTTTTAATTCGCTCTGACTTGCCTTGAAGTGCAAACAATTCTTCCAAAACTCCCTCCAATTGTAAAAAAGAAAACTCCCAAACCGTTCCATTTTCTTTTAATCTTCTGAGATGATGGGATTGCAAATATAAAAGGGCAGTTTGCTTATTGTTTTTTCCATCGACATACTCCAAATCCTTTTCAGACAGGTAGGGTTTCAAATCTTCCTCAACAGTTGAATTCCATTCAGGTGGGTGGACCATTTTGCTCCATTCTTTATTGGTTTTTTCATACACCACCGTTTCCCAAGGTTGGGATATTCTCATGGCATGACGTAGTGCGGTCATCCAGGCGATGTGTCGATAGGTAAAGGTTTTGATTTCATCGTGCAATTCTTCTTTTGATAATTTCACAGAGGCATGTTCATTAGTTACCATGTCCTGCAAGAACATTCCAAAAGTTCGGGATGTATTGACAATACCGCCCCAAATTTTCCTTGCCTCCCAAATTCTGCCGTAAGCCGAATTATTTTGAAAACCAATAACAAAAGCAACTGCCGTTCCTATCAATGCCACAGGTGTCCATGGAATTTTCAGCCAACTCAGCTCAAAAAAATAGTACAACCCAACCACAACCGTAATAATGGCAAAAAATAAAAAAGTCTCGTAACGAGTCCATCTTGCCATATCCATGGCTTTGTAAACTTTTTTTGTGTACATAAATCAAATTTTGAGTTTGGATGAAAAATTAAATGCCGATAAAATCATTCAAATTAGGAAATGCAGGCAAACCGTTCCCTGACATTTTTCCTGCCTTCTGTCCAATTTATAAATTTTATTGTCAGAATTGAGGTGAAATCTAAAATAAACATTCAAATCCCCCATTGGCCGCTATAGAAATTGCCCATAAATTTCTTTCCCCACATTTTCGACCATGTCCATTGCGGCAAACCTTTCATTTGCTAAGACATGGGAAGATCAGTTTTTAAAATCCTTTGGACTTCTAATTAGTAAGCAGAGCAAGCCATATGGAAACCTGAAGGCTCAACCCACATATTTTTATTCAATCCCCAAAACCATCCCCTACGGAAAACTAAGAGTTCAACAACCACTCCAATCAACCATAGCCTTACTTTACTTGATTAAGAGCGTAATTATTGGTGGCGGTATTTTTATTAGTATGCTTACTAGAGAATATTGTTCAAATCTTGTCTGCCAACAATTGCCTTTATTTCTACAATGTCTCCATTTATTTTGTGATAAATGCGGTCAGACCCGCAAACGCAACACCTATATCCCTTTTTCATATCGTCTATCGATTCAAATGAAAATGGTCGTTGGGAGATAATTTCAAAATATTAAAACGTATCGAAATATTTATCAGCTTGGGCTACTGCGAATTTTTCTGCTCCAAACTGGTGAATTTTTATCAAGTCTTCTTTAGCTTCATTGTTTAATCGATAATTAACCATTAAGCAAATCCTTAGCTTGAGTTAAAATTTGTTCTTTGCTGTCATTGGTCAATCCGCTGTTTTCAGCTTTCTCTAATTTAGCTCTAATCCAATCAATTTGGACTTGTTGCTTTCTCGCTTGTCTAATTAAATCATTAACAAGTTCACTTTGCTGGAGTATTCTTCTTGATCCACCTGAGTTTTTAGTCATTTGGCTTTGTGAAAGAAATGCTTTGTCGCGACATAATATACGTTTTGGTGTAAATTTACACCAAAACGAGCCGTTCGCTAATTTCTATTGTACTGCTGTCAATTTTAGTGTAAAGTGCGCTTTCACAAAGTGTTTTATAAATAAATTTAAAATTTAACATCCAAGTCAAGCCTAATTCTACTTCCTGTTTCCTTTGCATTTCCGTAAGGGATAAGCTGCTCAACTAAATAATACTTCATTTTTAAGCCTACGTTTTGATCCACCATAAAACCCACAACAATTTCAGTTCCATTGAAATTTGTTAATCTACCATCAGGGGACCCAAATGAAGCGTAATCCCATCTGACCCAGTCGTTTTGAGCCATAAAATCAACCGCCGAATATTGCTCAAGCCAAGCATAACTTGCTTTAAATAGCCAGTCCCCTTTTTGCTTTAGTGAACCAATTTTCAAGCCAATTACCATTCCTGATCTTTGCTCTTTTAAAGAAAGAGGAATGGAGTCATTTTGGCCATAATCCTTCCAGTTGTGATAACCATCGAGCTCAATATTCAGCAATGGTTTGTGAAGTATATTGAATCTAGTTCCAATGTGAAAAATTGAATACTCAATTTCAAAGGTTTCATTTCCATCGGGAATATTAGGCATATTTTTAAAATAGTAAAGCGAAGGAAATAGCTCGAAGCGATTTTCTAAAAATTTCATGTAAACCTGAAGTCCTTGAAAATAAGCATCCTCAGTCAACGATTTTCCAGAAGATGAAACGATAAAATGCCCACCCCTGATATTAAAAGAATCAATAAACTTCGAATTAATCAGGAAATCTTTACTTAAGAAAACTCCCTCGGGGTATATATTGTCACTCCAAAATAGCTCATTGTTTTTTTCAAATGGAAAAGTATTCTTTCCTATCCAAAAATTAAAAGTTCTCCATTTACCCTGAAAGTACACCTTTTCTATTCCAATCGGCAATGTTCCAAATTCACGAAATCCCTCTCCTAGTGTCAATTGAGGATCCTGCTGTTTACGAGGATCTCCGGTTCTAATTCGAAATCCAGTGGCAAACCATTTGTTATCGTACTGCACTCCGGCTCTCAACCTATAGCGAAACCTAGTTCTATCATCTCTAAATGATCCATCTGATTTCCTTGAATTCCAATCTTGCTCAATACGAAACCGAAAATCCCCCTCAAAACGGAGTTTAGATTTCAAAGAATCTGATTGAGCTGATAGTGATTCGGCAACTGTCAACAGAATTAATATAATTAATAATCTCCTCATTGCTGTCAATATAAGTGTCGATCTATTAATCTATGGAAAATTGATGCTTTTTGGTAAGTGTAAGAGCATATTTTCTTCAGCCCAAAATATAATCCATGGATTTCAAAAGGTTTTTAAGGGTTTGGGTATTGTAACAAAAATCAAGGAAACTTGCTCGGTTTATCCAACACTATTTAGGAGTTGTGCAACAGATACCGTTGTTGTAGTGCGTTTTTATTCTATTTTAAAGCTGTTCAACAAAACCTTCAGCTTTTTTTTATCGTCAAAATCCAACAGCAACTTAAAGGATTTATTCACGGGTCTTTTTATATCAAAATCCCATATTTTTTTTCCTTCGATATCGTCTAAGTTTTAATTGTCAGATTGTATTCAAGTCCATTCATTGATATATGTCCGTTTCTGTATTCGAGACGTTTATTTTCGGTATCAATTTTTAATATAGTCTTCTTCAGTTTCGGTACTGAGAATTTTGAAACCGATAGTATAAAGAAGACGACAATCAAAAAATAGCTAATTGGGTAAAAGAAATCCGGAAGCCTAAGTTGTTCATTTAGATTTGAAATATTATGAGGTGGATTAAAAGGGAAACAAAGGCTTGTTACAAAGAGAAACAAGTAGAAATATCTTATGTATTTGTTCATTAAAAAATTAAACCAATTAATTGTTTCTAATTTCATCTTTAAATGCACTACAACGCGCCACGGTGTAAACGCCGTGTGAATGTAGGGATTTAAAACGTTGATTGAAATAGATTGATGGGTGTTGCAGATATCCGTGGGATAGGTTTGTT
>JAUHYU010000060.1 GCA_030426345.1 Bacteroidia bacterium | reverse complement strand
AATATGCCACGAAGCTGCCGTACGGAGACCGCACCAAATAACGCATTGGATCGACGATTTCTATTTCTTTGTTTTGAGGTAAAATCTCCCAATTACCATCCAAGTTCAAAATACCATCTTCCCCTAAAAAATTCACAAGTAATCTTCCTTCAGAATATTGGAGGACTGAATCATACTTGCAAAATATAGTTTCCTTTCCGAGAATATTCAGCACTCCCCAAAACTTATCTCGCTTAGCTTTGAAGAAGGAATCCCCCAACCATTCAATCGTATCATATACCTGATCTGTTAAAATAACTCCATGACGGTTAACCATACTCCAACCTCGCTTCCCATCAATTTTATTCTTCACAAGAAAAACCCCCTGCACATAACGGATAGAATCGTATTTTGGCTCCAAAAGCATCTTGCCATCCATGCGAAGCACCCCGACATTCCCATTCTTTTTCACGGATATCCAATCTCCAAAATGCTCCTGAATATCAAAATTGGAAAATTCTGTGAGCAAACTGTCTGACGAATGGATCAATGCCTGAGCTGATCCCAGCCGCACCTTGTACAATTTTTCACCTTTGGGGACAATGTCGTCATAAGAATAAGATGTCAATAGGTGATTCGCATTGTCAAACGCTTTCCAGGTATCGAATCTTTGGGCTTTAATCACCCCATTTTCCATTTTTATATTTTTATACTCTGGCGGTATAACAACGTCACCATTGTTGGCTATCAGGCCTTTTTTGCCATTTTTAAAAGTCAATACATAATCTGACCCAACGGCTTTTGTACTATCCAGAGTAAAGAAAGTTAGGTTCTTTCCATTTTCATGGAAAACAGCGGCTTTTTCACCTTCTACAACTTGATACAGGCTTGAGGTCTGTGGTTCTATTTCATCAAAAATAATTGGGATAATTTCTTTTCCTTTAGCCTCGAGTACGCCGTAACTGAATTTTCCATTTTCCTCCATAGATGCGATCAGCTGATCCTCATTGATCTCTATGCTTTGGTACTGAAACGGTGTTTCGGCATTTCCTTTGGCATTGATCACACCAAAAACGATGTTGGAATTATAAGGTAATTTTTTTGACGCGACGATCCAGTTGTCGTTGAATCGGGCTAGCGAGGTATAAACCGGCTGGGTTATCCTTTCATTTTTGGTATTCAAAATACCCCAAAGTCCATCCTTTTTGAACCCAATGACATTTTCCAATATTTCGGCTTCTCCTGTGCTCCAACCCAAATCTTCATATTCCGGCGGAATCACCACCCTCCCTTTATTGTTTACCAGACCCTTTCTATGGTCTTTCTCTATAATCGCATATCCCTCCTCTCGTGCAAAAGACGGAATACCAATCATAAATAACGTGAGCAGTATTAACAAGGGCCTTTCCCCAAATAAATTCTTTTTCACACGGTGAAAGAAATAGTAGCGGTGGTTCAAAAGTACAATCAGTCTAATCATCAAATATCTTACAAATAACGGCATTTTATCCCACAATTATCGCATAACCTGTACCCATCCATTACATCTTGTTTCACCATCCCCAAGACGGATTTCATAGAAATAAACCCCCGAAGCAAGGTCATTTGCCTGCCAATCGTTCTGATAGTCATCGGCGCTGAATACTTCCTTTCCCCACCGATTGTACACATGGATATCGACAGCATCATCGGTAATAATCTGAAAGGAATCATTTTTCCTATCACTATTTGGAGATATAAAATTGGGCACAAATGGCGTCACGGTGGATATACTTTCTGAATGCGCTTGAGTGCAAAAAGCCTCCCCAGCAGTCAATGTCACATTAAATGTACGTAAGGTGTCTAGTGGTTGGTATTGATAAATAGGTTCAGAATCTACCGATGTATTTCCGTCTCCAAAATCCCAATAAAAAGTACTTGCTTTAGTTGACTTGTTTGTAAATTTTATCACCGGGGACTCGTGGCAATCACTTTCCTTTATATAAGAAAAATCAGTTATAATCTGAGGAACCACTGATATTTTCAAAGAGTCTTCCCCTTTGCACCCATGCTGATCTTCCATTTTTACCGAGTAAATAGTGGTCGTGTCCGGCGTGGCAACTGGGTTGGCCGTCATGGGATTTTGAAGGCTTGTGGCAGGCTGCCAGTCGTATCCTACACCACCTTTTGCCCACAACTCGATCTCTTCTCCATAGCAAATCGAATCGTCGGGCATAACTTCAAAGCTATAATCGTGAACCGTGATCATGCCATAAGCCTTGCTTTCCCTCACGCAAGTATTAATATCAGTAGCCGTGAGCACTACGGGATACTGCCCGGGAGTGTCATAAGTAACGGCGATGCTGTCTTCCTGATCGGTAGTGCTTCCTTTCCCAAAGTCCCAGAGAAAATCTTCACCGCCAAGACTTTCATTCAAAAACACAAGTGATAGTGGATAGCAACCCTCTCTTATTCCTCGGTTTGTAAAATTTTCAGTATCTGTATCAAACTTGGCGAGTAGCGAGGCGAGATCAAATTTGAAGGCTGCATTATTACAATTGGAACTGTTGTTGGTGCTCGACCAAACGTCGGGCGGCCAAGTCGGGAAACCACTACTTCCTCCACAACCTCCACAAACCGACTGGTAAACAATCCCCCTTTTGTCAAACCTGCTCGTACCTCCATCCACATGTTCTCCACGACCATTGATCTGCCCAAAATAAGTAGCATACAAAAGTTGTTTGGCATCTTCCAGCAACACCATGAGATAGAAATCCGTACCGTCAGTTTCATCTTGAAAGGCGTTTTCTGTGATCGGAAGCCCAAAAGTACTGCCACCAATATATCCCGTGGACGGGTGGTTCAAAACCCCTCCCCAACCACTGATGAAGATGTTCCCACATTCATTGACCAAAAATGCCGTTGGAGAAAATTCAGGTGATCCCGTACCGGAACCAACAACTGTTGAAAAATAGGTAGTATCTAAATCCGCGCCAAGCTTATGGATAAATTGTCCACTATTGGCATTAGCATAAACCCCATCGGTTACGCTGTAATTTCCCTGCGTTTGCCCAAGCAAGTACACATTATTTTCACCATCCAATTCCAAAAAATATACTTGATCGTAGGCATCAGTACCGATATACGTAGATTTCAATAATTGCGACCCATCAGGTTTAATTTTCACCACGACTCCATCGATATCAGCTGGATTTGGTTTGCTCGTTTTATACGTATCTGTCGTCACAGGAAAATCAATACTTGTACTTCCACCGGCAGCCAAAACGTTTCCTTCGCCATCCACTTTGATTGAAAACAAAGCATCTATCCCACTTCCTCCAACGAAAGTACTCCACGATAAATCAGAAAGATCCTTGTTGAATTTCATTACCACGCCATCGTTAGTACTACCTCCATACTTAGACTGGATGGGCTCTTTCAGCATAAAATCTGGCGAACTGGTATTAGAGGCCACATAGATATTGTCCTGCTCATCGAGGTTTACTTCACCTCTAAATTGATCGCCATAATTTTTTGTCAGTGGCTGGAATTTTTCCATGATACCATCATTTTCTGTTCCTCCAATAAATGTCGCACCATTCAGCGATTGGCCTTCTTTTCCTAAAACTGCCAAAAATATATCTGACCCATTCTCGAATGGAAGTCCGCCCACCAGTCGAATGGTGTTCGTAGTATCATAGATCGGGTCGCCACCTAAAAAAACCTTTTGAAATCCATGATCTACCATCGGAAAATCCGGAGAGCTGGTAGTGCCATAAATCACCAATTGACCCTGGCTATTCTCAATAATGCTCTGTGGAGTTTCGCTAAAATTACCGCCGAGATAAGTCGCCCAAAGCAAGTCCGTACCCGTCGAATCATATTTCAAAATGCCTACATCCCAATCGCCAATATGGTCCGGCTGAAAGACTCCAGTGGTCGTCGGGAAGCCAACATCCAGTACAATGCCTCCCGAATAAAGGCTACCGTCATGGCTGTAGGTCGCGGTAAATCCCCAGTTGTCTGCCGAGGAACCAGAGAAGGTAGAAAAGATCAATTCCGGATCGATAATAAGTTGACTTTTGGTGTCATATCCCTTCGGGAATTGAAAGCCAACAACATTTTCTTGCAATATAAAGGCTGTGGAAACCACGGATTTTTGTTGCTTTTTTACAGAAAAAGAAACCGGTGCATTTTCAAAAAAATAGCCGTGCGTTGTGCCCACTACAATTTTCCCTTCATGGATTTTGAGCTCATTTTGCCCCTCATATTTCATCTTTATCTGATCAGGGTCTGCCTCTGGCGCCACAATAAAATCATACTTGATTCCTCCCGCAGATGCATACAACACAAAATCTATCCCTTCATACAAATCTGCAATTTTCAATTCTGAGAATGAACGAACCCCTGAAGCCCAGTTTTCCTTGTCCGAACCTTTGAAGTAATTCAGGAGTCCTGAGTTCGCATGGTTTCCCATGGCTTTTGAAGATGGGTTGGCACCCAAAAATTCCAAATCTATCGCATGAACTAATTTTTCATTCTTCAGGCTGACATCTTCCCGCAATGCCGAACCATGATTTTCAAACATCCCGCCATGGTCGTGATACCCTTTTTCATAAAAAACATATTTCAATTTATTCTTTAAAACATAAAAATCACCGCCCGGAATAGATGCCTTAAAAATTACTTGTTCGTGCCACTGCCCTTTATTTTCGATAAACCTCACACCTTCATGTGCCACAGAAAAGTGGGCAAAAATCCATGAAATTAGAAGCAGGAGTATGTATTTTCGTGAGAACTGTGGCATTTTGAAGTTTCAGATCATAAAAGTAAAATTTATTTCAGACGTTTTGGTTTAATCCAAGACAATTATTACCTACTTGATGACATTGCCAATCAATAATTTTGGATAGGAAAAATTCTATTTTTCCCATATTGAACATTCAAAATTTTATATTTACCATGTTTTTTTATTGCCTGTTATATAGACACTCGGATGACTGCACCACCTCCTGAAATAAAACTGAATAACCTTCAAAAATTTGATCAATATTTTGAGGGAAAAGAAAACTTGATTTGTTGGATGAGCATGCTCCTGCCGCTGCTCCTTGGCTTGTTGCTTTTTGAGCCAAAAGTGTCGATCGGTGGAGATGATTCGATCTACATCAATCGGGCATTTAATTTTATTTACAACAATAAATTTCCCACTTTTCAAGGCCCTTTGTACCCGATGGTGCTCGGGGTGATCATTTATGTATTTGGGGTCAACCTGATTTTACTAAAGTTCTTTTCGCTGTTATGCCTGCTCGCTCATCAATGGCTCACCTTCCAATTGTTTCGCCGGTATTTGTCACCATTTATGCTTTTTGCATTGATGATCTTGATCAGTATGAGCGCGGCGATATTGTATTATGGCAGCGCGACATACAATGAAAGTTTTTATATGCTGCTGCAAAGTGCCTTTCTCCTGTATTTTGAAAAATCATTTATCCGCAACAAGGACAAAAAATTTGATCTGAAAAAAGATTATATAAAAATACTAGTCTGCGCTTTGCTTTTATTTCTGCTGGCGATCGCCAAAAATGTAGGCCTCATGGCCATGATCGCGGTAGTCATTTATTTTCTATTTACAAATTCATGGAAAAAAGCAGCTTTTGTGGTGGTTGCTTTTGCCATCATCATGTTTTCGTTCAACTTAATAAAGACTTCTGTTTGGGATATCAAAGAAGCACAAATTTCCAATCAGGGCAGCACGCTCATGTTGAAAAATCCCTACCGACCGGACCAGGGCAAAGAAGATTTTAAGGGGTTTGTAACAAGGTTTAAGAGTAATTGCAATGCGTACATCGGCTTTCATTTTGTAAATGTCTTTGGGCTTTCGGCCAAGGATAACTACAAAGGATCGCCCGCAATCGCTATTTTGGTTTGTGCACTTTTCACATTGGGCTTTTTCATTTTTTTCAAAAAATCAAAATTTTGGTTGTTCATAGGGGTATTTACGGGAGTTGCTTATGGTACCACGTTTCTGGCTCTTCAAGCCTATTGGAATCAGGAGCGGCTCATTATTATTTTCGTACCAATTCTTTTGGCATTCATTTTACATTTGTTTCACCATCTCGCCACACATCGTCTACAAAAATACGCCAATATTTTCATAGCCGTTATTGCAATCATGGGAGCGGCCACGCTCTTCAGAAATTTCACAACCATTCCTGCGCAAACAAAAGTAATTTCTAAATATCTTGCCGGCGATAAGTACTATGGGTTTAATGAAGATTGGGTGCATTATCTGGAAATGGCCAAATGGGCTAAAGACAACCTGCCCACAGATGCGTATATCGCATGTCGCAAACCAGGAATGGCTTTTATCTATAGTGGAGGAAAGGATTTTTATGGAATTTGGAAAGTTCCTTCACAAGACCCAAAAGAATTGTACGACAAGCTTAAAGATGCTGGTGTGACTCATGTGATTATGGCCAATATCCGCACCAATCCAGATGATCCGAATAGCAGGATCATCAATACCGTTAGGAGGTATTTGAGTTTGGTAAACAAAGCATATCCTGGCAAGTTGAAACTAGTACACCAAATTGGCGACCAATGGCCTGCCTATCTTTATGAATTGCAATAGGTTTTTTCGGGACCAAATGCATCCAAAATCCATGAATTAATAATAATCGAAAATTATACTAAGTGAGTTCTACAGAGGTAAAGATAAAAAGTAAAAGACGTAAGGAGTTTTATGATCACTTCGAAAAGCTAGCCCCACTCCTAAAATCCTACCGCAAGCGATATGCCTACTTTTGGAATGACATCGTAAGGTATTGCAATTATTTTATTCCTGAAGGAGACTCTGTACTGGAGATTGGCTGTGCTACAGGAGATATGCTGGCGCAGATGAAAGGCAGCAAAAAGACAGGAATTGATTTCTCGCCAAAGATGATAGAAATTGCTAAGGAACAGCATCCTGACATAGATTTTCATATAATGGACGCAGAGGAGATCAGCCTAGATGAAAAATTTGATACCATTGTTTTATCCCATGCTACAGGATATTTTGTAGACGTGCTTCAGGCATTTAACGCGCTAAAAAACGTTTGCTACCCTCGTACCAGAATCATTATCAACTATTATAATTTCCTTTGGGAGCCGATTTTGCTGCTTGGCGAATTGATCGGTATCAAGCGCAAAGTCCCCAAGCAAAACTGGCTCACAAAAAAAGACTTGCAAACGTTTCTCTATCTCGCCGGATATGAAACTTACCGTTCGACGCGCCGCGTCTTGCTCCCTGTCAATATCCCAATTCTATCATGGTTTTTGAATAAATATGTTGGCCGACTTCCGCTGATCAATCATTTGTGCCTCAACCAATATGTATTTGCTAGACCGATCAGCGAACTTCCCCAAAAAGAGTTCTCTACAACTATTGTAATCCCGGCCAGAAATGAAAGTGGTAATCTGGAAAATGCCCTAAATCGCTTACCAAGGTTTGGTTCACATCAGGAAATCATTTTTATTGAAGGGAATTCAACCGACGATACCTGGGAACAAATGCAGCAACTTCCCGCAAAGTACCCGGAGTGGGACATCAAAATTGACCAGCAATCAGGCAAAGGAAAAGGCGATGCTGTAAGAAAAGGATATTCTATGGCTACCGGAGATATTTTGATGATCCTCGACGCCGACCTGACTGTACCTCCTGAAGATCTCCCCTCTTTTTACGATGCTATCACTAACAACAAAGGTGAATTTATAAATGGGTCGCGACTGGTATATCCGATGGAAAAAAATGCGATGCGTTTTCTGAACCTCCTTGGAAACCGTTTTTTCAGCTTGATGTTTTCGTGGCTTCTGGAGCAACCGATCAAAGATACGCTGTGCGGCACTAAGGTGATGTTCAAAAAAGACTATGAAAAGCTAATCAAGAACCGAGCATTCTTTGGTGAGTTCGATCCATTTGGGGATTATGACCTTATTTTTGGGGCGTATAAACTCAACCTCAAAATCGTAGATTTACCCATCCGTTATCGGGAACGCATCTATGGAGATACGAACATATCCAGGTTTAGCCATGGATTTTTACTGCTTCGTATGGTGGGGTATGCCGCAAGAAAGATTAAGTTTTATTGAGGGGAAAAACCCTTAAAATTCGCTAAACTTCAATACAGACACACCACTCAATATGTTCTTTTTCTTCCATTTCCTGCTTTGAAATGTCAATGAGAAGATCCTAAACATTTTTTTTCGATGAAGGAAGTATACCCGATCAAAGGATGCGCATACATGAAAATATATTTCTGCACCTATAATCTGGTTGAGAACTTTAACAAATAACCTAGTGCTTAGTTCTCTGCAATAGGATCATAAACTTGAGGCCAGCCTAGAAAGTAACTACAATAAAAGAGTGAAGTGTAACCGTTCATTATTATTTATATCATGCCAAGGTTTAAATTCAAAATATTATTCGTTGCCTGAAGTGTTGAAAATCAAAATTGTATATTTATTCATGTATATCGTAAATTGATAATATTTATATTTGTAGGTTACAAGAGGTAAAGCGCATTATCATGAATAGGTCTTTTACATTATCCTTTAGTATTATTTTGTTTGGTGGCATTTGCTCAACAGATGTTGTGAATGCTCAAATAGACAAAACACTTTTTTCTAAAATTTCAGAAGACCACAGTAAAATCTACTTTAAAAATACGCTTACAAATTATGAAAAATTCAATGTGTTTACTTCGCAATATTTCTACAATGGCGGTGGAGTAGCAATTGGTGATATCAATAATGATGGATTGCCTGATATTTTTTTTACTGCAAATCATGGCCCTGATGGGCTATACCTAAACAAAGGCAATTTACAATTTGAAGATATTACCAAAAAAGCTGGTGTAGAAGGGGTGATCAGTTGGGAAACAGGTGTTGCCATGTCGGATATCAACAATGATGGTTGGTTGGATATCTATGTGTCGAAGTCGGGCCTCGCTCCGGATGTGTCCAATTCCAATGCATTATATATTAATAATCAGGATGGAACATTCACTGAACGGGCATTTGAGTATGGACTGAGTGGATATTCACATACTACACAGGCCGCATTTCTTGATTATGATTTGGACGGCGATCTAGATGTTTTCCTTCTTAACCATAATATTGAGAGAATTAATGATCAAAACTTTAGCCTTACCGCAAAAAGTATTTTAGTTGGCGACCAATTATTCAGAAATGATGGATCCAAATATACTGAAGTCACGGAAGAAGCAGGGATAATTGGAAAGATTATCAGCTATGGTTTAGGTGTTATGATCGGAGACATTGATAAGGACGGCTGGCCGGATATATATGTATGTAACGATTTTGGTGAAAGAGACTATCTTTATTACAATAATGGAGATGGCACATTTTCCGAAAAGTTAACAGATCAAATCAAGCACATACCATATTATTCAATGGGGGGAGATCTGGCTGACATAAATAACGATGGCTGGCTAGACATCATGACTTTAGACATGACAGCAGAGGATAATTTTGGTCAAAAGGCAAACATGAATGATATGAACCCTGATAAATTTCAATTTGTTGTGGATAATGGAATGCACTATCAATACATGATCAACTGCCTTCAATTGAATAATGGAAATGGTACTTTTAGTGATATCTCTATGATGGCTGGTATGGCATATACCAATTGGAGTTGGGCGCCACTAATTATTGACTTTAATAATGATGGAATGAAAGATATATTTATTTCCAATGGGTATAGAGTAGATATTTCTAATAAAGATTTTGTGAATTGGTATGGGAAAAGACAACAAGAACTAGGACAAGAACTTGCTCATCCTGAAACCCAACAAAATTTTATAAAGGAATCATTTGAACATATTTCTTCCAGTAAGGTAAAGAATTATATGTTCAAGAATAATGGAGATCTCACATTTAGTAACGCCACAACTGCTTGGGGTTTAGATGAACCCACATATTCCAATGGAATGGCATATGCCGACTTGGATAACGATGGTGACCTTGATCTCGTCATCAACAATCTCGATCAAAATGCTTTCATTTATAAGAACAACGGCATGGAAATGCTGAATAACCATTATTTAAAAATAAAATTTAATGGCCCTGATAAGAACAAGTTTGGCATTGGCACCAAAGTAAAATTAACAGACCACAATGGCTTTCAATATCAAGAGTTTTACAGTTCAAGAGGGTTTCAGTCATCGGTTGAACCTATTATGTATTTTGGGCTTGGAAAAACCAACCAAATATCCGAATTGGAAATAACTTGGTTTGATGGAAAACAACAGATTCTCAAGAACATTGATGTAAATCAAACTATTACCGTTAAATATTCTGACTCAGACCATAAAAATACAGGAGAGACAAAACCAACAGAATATTTGTTTAAAGATATTACAGAACAATCAAATATTAATTTCACCCATGTCGAAAACAAATTCGATGACTTTAAGAGAGAAGTTCTGCTTCCTCATAAGATGTCGCAATTTGGCCCAGCACTTGCAGTTGCAGATGTGAATGGAGACGGTTTAGAGGACTTTTATGTTGGAGGTGCCAAAGGATTCGCAGGTTCTTGTTTTTACCAAACTAAAGACGGGAAATTTTCAAGAGACAATCAGAAAACATGGGAAACTGACAAATATTTTGAAGATTTGGATGCAACTTTTTTTGATTCAGACAACGATGGAGATTTTGACCTCTACGTGGTGAGCGGTGGAGGCGACTTCAACGAGAATGACCCCGGGCTACAAGACCGACTCTATATTAATAATGGAAAAGGAGTATTTACGAAATCATTTCATCAATTGCCAGAAATGTTCACTAGCGGATCTTGTGTCAGGCCAGCGGATTTTGATAATGACGGAGACGAAGATCTATTTATTGGTGGGCGCCACATTCCTGGCAAATATCCTAATGCACCCAGAAGTTACCTGCTTAAAAATAATTCTGGAAAATTTATTGATGTCACTGAATCAATAGCCCCTGACCTTCTCAAACCGGGAATGGTTACAGATGCAAACTGGGTTGATTTTAATGGAGATAAAAAACTGGACTTGGTCGTTGTAGGAGAATGGATGCCCATTTTGATGATGAAAAATGTCGGCAATAGGTTTCAATATATTTCAGAATATTATGGCACCAATGAACAAACAGGTTGGTGGTATTCCATTACCAGTGATGATATAGATGATGATGGAGATATGGATTTAATTGCTGGAAACCTTGGATTAAATTACAAATATAAGGCCAGCCCTGAATACCCTTTTTCTGTTTATTCAAGGGATTTTGACGGTAACGGAAAACAAGATATAGTTCTGGGGTACTATAATGATGGTAAGCAATTTCCCGTGAGAGGCAGGGGGTGTTCTAGTCAGCAAATGCCAATAATAAAAGAACAATATAAAACATATAATGCTTTTGCTCAAGCATCTCTTACAGACATTTATCAGGACTTTGGCCTTGAAAAATCTCTGAGTTATGAAGCGAAAAATTTTGCTTCAATCTTTATGGAAAATATGGGTGATGGCTCTTTTAAAATCTCCCCATTATCCAATCGAGCTCAGATATCGCCTATAAATTCCATAATAATTGATGATTTTAACAAAGATAAAAAAAAGGACCTTTTAGTTGCTGGAAATCTATTTGTATCAGAAGTTGAAACACCTAAGGCAGATGGTGGAGTTGGTTTATTATTAACTGGCGATAAAAAAGGCGGCTTCAAGCCAATTGCCCCTTACATTTCGGGGTTTAAGGCAGATGGAGATGTGAAAAAGATGAAATTGATAAAGTTGGCAAATAAAGGGAAAGGTGTCATTGTTGTTCAAAACAACGGCCCAATACACCTTTTTGAAGTTCAGTAGTCTATAAACTCGTTTTATGTAAAACGCGGAAGATGATTTTTCTTTTAATCGGTATTTCCCCCACATTTTTTTCATTGCCTAGGAGTTTAAGTTATACTCCACAAATAATTAATATAGAAACAAAAAAAATGAACTTTTCGATCAATAGTTTTACTGTTGATTCATCCAAACCCGTAGAAATTCATGTAGTGAATAATGATATAATCCGGCACAATATTTTGATAATTACTCCCGGCACCTTGGAGATTGTTGGAAAAAAGGCAGATATAATGGCCACTACTGCTGACGGTGCATCAAAAGATTGGGTTCCTGATACCCCTGAAGTTTTGTTTCATTCTCCCCTGATCGGTATTGGTGAAAAATATATATTAAAATTTATTGCTCCTTCAAAAAAGGGGAATTATCCTTTTGTATGTACATTTCCAACTCATTGGAGAACAATGAACGGTGTTATGATTGTGCAATGACATAAAAATTAGGTGTGTATTATATGCTCTATACAGCAGAGGCTACTATCCATTAATATGAACAATACTTCTGAAGTAAAATGGTTTTAAAAGAGAATTTATGATTGCCAAGTATTTACTTAGTCCTTTCTATAAAATTGTGTTCATAGTCTGTCTTATATCCATGGTGACTGACACATATGCACAACTGAGAAAACCAGATTGGGTTTCAGAGTATGATAACCTTGGAACCTTTTCCTCTCCCAGAGTAGTTGACTTGAATGACGACGGCACAAAGGATATTGTTTTAGGGGCAGGCCGTCAGGAATTTAATAGTTGTGATTCATCTGTTATGGCTATTGATGGCGCAAATGGCAAACTGATTTGGAATGTTAGTGCACGTGACCAAATATTTGGATCAGCGAGTTTTATGGATATAAATTCTGATAGTGTTCCTGATGTTTTTATTGGTGGACGCTCCGCTGAATTCATGGCAATAGATGGAAAGTCAGGAAAAATTATTTGGGAGTTTTTCCCACAAGGTGATAGCATTGATTTTAGAAAGGAAAATTTATTCAATTTTTACAATCCACAATTTATTCCTGACCAAGATGGGGATGAGATCAATGACATTCTTGTGTCTAATGGAGGAGACGTAACTGCTGAGCCTTATGACCCTGCTCGCCCGGCGGGTTCACTCATTGTTATCAGTGGGGAAAGTGGTAGGCAATTAGCGAAGGCTCAGATGCCTGATAACAGGGAAATATACATGTCAGTTGTTGTAGATGACCTCAATAATGACGGAGTTCTGGATATTATTTATGGAACTGGTGGAGAAACCGTTGGAGGAGGATTTTATAGAACAACTTTAATTGATCTAATGACTGGTGATATTTCAAAATCACAACTGATAGCTACGGGGGACAATAAAGGATTTATAGGGCCACCTGTTATTGCTGATGTAAATAAGGATGGGTTTAAAGATATAATTGTTAATTCCGTTGATGGAAGAATAATGGCTTTTAATGGGCGGGATAACCAGTTAATTTGGGGAGGAAAGATTCCTGAAACAGAATCTTACTCTTCTCTGGCCGTAGCAGACGTGAATGGTGATGAAATACCTGACTTTTTTGCTGTTTTTGCCATTGGAGTTTGGCCAAATTTAGAAAGCATTCGACCATTACTGGTAGATGGTTCTAAGGGAGAGGTTATTTTTGCAGATAGTATTGGTTTCTATCAAATGAGTTCGGCCGTAATGGCAGATTTTAATACCGATGGATTTACAGATGCGCTCATCAATGTAAATTTTTTCTTACCTAATGAAAAGGGAGAAAAAACCATCCATAATACTATGTTGGTTTATGACTTTAGGCATCAGACGAAATTTGCCATAGCTGAGCCTATGGTTGGATCGAACGTTGCCTCAACCCCATGGATAGGAGATCTAGATAATGATGGTTTTATGGACATTATTTATTGTAATATGACTACTCCAGATAGGGTATATACATTTGACGGCATGCGTGTTATCAGAATAAGAACTACTCTTCCATTGGAGCATGATGTGCCTTGGGGTTCCTATATGGGAAATAATTATGACGGAATCTTTATTAGATAGATCATTAGCTTTCTATATTGAAGCAACAAGAAATAACTCGTCCTACTCAGCGTCTTGTATAGAGAATAAGCGAATAAAATCATTATTATTCGCAACAACAAATGAAAACGAATTACCAATGCTTATTGGCGCCAATTGTTTTACGTCTGAGTTTAAATATATTCCGCTTTTAATAGGCTCTTGAACAACAAATTCGCCATTTCCATTCCCTAATAGCAATAGTCCCAAACCGGCATCTGCCCGCGCAGTTTCAATTTCTGATCCGTATAAATTTCCAGCTAACAATATATCATCAAATCCATCACCATTGAGATCCTTTATTATAAAGTCATTGATAGGAGAGAATTGAGCTAATGCCGGTAAGTTATGAAGCTTAAAATTACCATTACCTAAATTTTCCATATACTTAGAACTAAAAGTGGTGGCATTATAGTTCAAAGACTTATCCAAAAAACCATTTCCGTATACTTCCAATAATGTTGCACTAGCGAAATCATGATATGTGAGGAATTTACTTTTTAATGCAGGAATTTGGAAAATCGACTTTGACCTGCTACTCAAAGGGTAATGTTTTCCAAAATTATAATATCCAAATACAAGATCCTTCTTGCCATTATTGTCATAATCCCGGTAATTAACTGTAAAGGGTTCGTCATAAGAGGCCTTATATTTATAATTCTCACCCAAGTTTCCGATTAGAAAATCCTCATCTCCATCATTGTCAAAATCAGATTTATCTACACTAAACCACCAACCAACCTCTTTTAGTAAACCCAACTCTTCTGTTACATTTACGAATTTACCATCCTCATTCTTAAATATAGTAATGGGCATCCATTCGCCGACTACTATCAAATCTAAATCATCATCATTGTCGTAATCACTCCATATGGCATCTGTAACCATTCCTAAGCCTTTCAACTGAGGGGCGATTTCTTCCGTAACATCCTTAAAAAAAGGATATTTTTTAGTTTCAGATTCGTTCAAAAGAATATAACTACTAGCTGGATCTGGATAATTACCAGGAATTTGTCTACCGCAAACAAACAAATCAATATCACCATCATTATCTATATCAGACGGAATGACCCTTGAGCCAGAGGTAGTCAATTCCGGCAAAGATGTCAATGCTTTGGAAAAACTACCTCTACCATCGTTAATATACAATCTATCAACATATTCCATGGAACCCGAAGGCAATTCATTACCTCCGCTCACTACATACAGATCAAGATCTCCATCATTTTCACTATCAAAGAATACTGCCCCAGTATCTTCACTTTTCACATCCACAATCCATGGCATAGAGTAGGATTGTTTGAATGTACCAGATTTATCTTGCAAATAAATTTGGCCGGATCTTCCAAAAGAAGCCCCAATAAAAAAATCTTCCAACCCATCACTATTCACATCACCTACTGCAAGGGCAGGACCAAGCGTAGACAATTTATAGGGAAGCATAGGCTCCCTTTTGAAATCATCAAAGTTGTTTTCAACATGCATATAACTGATATTTAAATCTTCAGTTACCTCTTTAAAAAATTGATTTTTATCCTCCTTTGATGGAATTCCTAATTCCGCATCGAAAATATCCACTGCAATTTCCTGATTCGCCTTCACATCTTTCAGTATAGTTGTTTTGCCGTTTAACCAATTAACTGTAACCCTACTGACTATGGTATCTTTTCCTAAGCCAAAGTGAGCAATTGATTCACTGGAAGAATAAAAACCTCGTGTATTAGTAAACTCATAAAGGCTACTTTTTCCATGAATATCAACTTTAATTTTTGTGCCAATGAAGTCTCCAGGTTTTTCATTTTTCATTAATTGGATCCTTAGAAAATTATTATTAGTGATTTTCTCTGCATTATTTCTATATAAGAATGCATTATCGTCCACGTTATTGACAACCAAATCCAAATCGCCATCATTATCCAAATCAGCGTAAGCCGCACCACTTGAAAATGTTTTTTGGTTCATCCCCCATTTAATCGCTTTATTCTCAAATTTATAGTCTCCTATATTGTGGTACATATAGTTAACCAGAGGCTGGGATGGCAGCATATTTACTAATGTATCAAAATCAACAAGCTCCCTCATTTGAACCTGCTTATCATGCGGATTTTTTTTTAGGTGGTCTGATAATTTCCCTTTAAGATACTTATCCGTTCTGACCATTCCATCATAATTTCTCAAATCTCTTTTAATTCCATTAGTAACAAAAAGATCGTGCAAACCATCGTTGTCAAAATCGGCTAACAGTGGAGTCCAACTCCAATCTGTTGCAGCTACACCTGCCTCTTGAGCAATCTCACTAAAAATGAGATCTCCTTCAGAGTCAACTCCCCTGTTTAATTGTAAAGTATTATACATATATTGATAATTCCCACCGGCCTTCACAATGCTCTGGAACTTATGTGGAACCATGCCACCCATGCTAGCTTTTAACCTATAATTGTCTTCTGCAACCATGTCAACTACTACCAAGTCCATCCATCCATCTCGGTTTATATCACCAACATCACTTCCCATACTGAAATTAGTAATGTGCTTCATAGCACTATTGATTTGATTCACGAACTTGCCATTGCCTTGATTTATATACAATATATCTGGAGCCTCGTAATCATGGCATACGTATATGTCTGTCCAACCATCATTGTTGAAGTCTGCTGTAGAGGCACTTAAGCCATATCCTTTTAATGTCACACCTGCATCTTTTGAAACATCTATAAATCCTCCATCATTATTTTCATACAGACGACAATTAAAGGTTGTATCACTATTTGATTGTCTTTTTAAGTTTGATAAGTACCCAGGTGTAGGGGGTTCATTGACAAGAAAAAGGTCTAAATCTCCATCTCTATCAAAATCTAGAAATGTAGCTTCCATAGATCGCGAAGAATCTGCAACACCAAACTCTTTTGCAGATTCTGTAAAAGTCATATTCCCATTATTTATGTAAAGCTCATTTGTTCTCAACTCTGGGCTTTCGTCATACAAAGCCTTGCATACATAAATATCCTGAAAACCATCAGAATTGACATCGGCAAATGTAACCCCTGTGGTCCATCCTCCTTTTTTGAAAATCCCGGCGTTTTCACTAACTTCTTCGAATTTTAAATTCCCTTTATTTAGATAAAGCTGGTCTTCAACTTGGTTTCCGGCAAAGTAAATGTCTTGTAAACCGTCGTTATTTATATCTCCAATAGCAACTCCACCCCCATTATAAAAAAAATCATATATCAAAAAATTTTCACTTTTGGTATAGTTAATATCATTCCTGAAGGTAATTCCAGATTCAGCGGAATTCAATAAAGTGAATATCTTATCTCTGGCAGTATTTTGGCATCTTTTTTTATCTGAACAGCTATTTATTGTCCCAATAATAAATATGGAAAAAAATAACAATTTGATAAGGAATAGCTTCCCACATCGCTTTAAAAAATCTCTATTTACCGTTAACATTTAATCCATTAGCTACAACCAAAATGACTTTAACCTCCCATTTGCCTGGCTGGTTGATCACAACATCAAATGCTTCTTTGCCTGTTACATTAAACCTAAATGGGAAACTTACCTGGCTTAGTGTTTTAGTCCATGGCTCTTGAACTAAGCTTGCATAATTACCCTGAAGTTCTGTGACAACAATATCATCATGTTGCGTCCTACGACCTTTAAGCTCGTAACTAATAATTATCTCATTGCTTTCGTCCCCTTTTCTTGCAAATTTAATGTCCGAAATATTACTGTCAGCAGACAGCATTTTATAGGCATATTTTTCTGTTCCTATATAATCTCCATCAAGCCAATAGCCAGTTTTCTCTCCTTCAGAAGTTGTTATTTTTCCTGCACCAGATTTTACTCCCTTTTTAAATTCACCAACATACACATCTCCATTAGCCCAAATATAAGTCCCTTGTCCATCAGGTAGTCCTTTTTTAAAACTCCCTTCATACGTATCAGTTCCAGATGCTTTACCTGTTCCATTCGCCAGGCCCTTTTTACAATCTCCCTCATAGGCACCAGATATATCTTCGAGTTTCACTTCACAGTTCTGGCTATAAACTTGCAGACTTATTAACGCCACAGATAGTAATAATATATATTTTTTCATTTTATTATAATATTTATTGCAAGTAAAAATATAACAAAAGAAGAAAGCCCATCAGTGATAGGCTTTCTTCTTTTATTCTTAATATGTGATGATCGTTTAGTTTCCTTCCCACCAAACTTTGGTAGTAACTACATCTCCACCTGTCATAGAACTTACCTGGGCACTATAATTTTCCCCATTCTGATTTACCTCATCCTGTGGATAAGGAAATCGGTGTGCCATTTCTACTTCAGCTCCAGTAACACGGTGTTTAACTGGTAGCAATGGGAAATTATCCACCCTTCTTACTAGATACCATGCCTGTGCTGCATTGAAATGATAATCCATCCAGCGTTGAATATGCACCTGCTGCAACCCATCAACTCCGTCACCCATATAGGCAATTCTAGGATGTGCCACAAAAGCATCCATTTCTGCTTCGGTTGGCATTTCTGGTGGAGTAACCCAATCTTCATGACTCCTGCCATAAGTATACCAACGAGTAACAGAAGCTTTGATTCCTGTCTCGTACCATTCCTTGGCAGTTCCAGATCCACCCCATCCTTTTAAGATGGCTTCAGCAGCTAAAAAGCAAGCTTCCGAAAATGTTACATGAAATTCGTATGCATTTGGAGTGTCCTCTACTAGATACCAGTTAAATCCTGAATAATTACCTTTATAATTTTTACCAATGTCATCATTATCATTTCGACGTTGATCATCATAAGGATGCCCAGAAGCTATTTCAGGTCGATCGTCAATACCCCAAGATTGTGGCATAGCTACCCATTCGTCATCAATATTTGTTTCGTACCAAACAGCAACTCTTGGATCTATAATATCACTGCCATCTACAGCAGGGTCATCATCAGAATTCATATACTTCCAAGCATTTTCACCAAGTCTTATACCTTCATAGTACTGAAAAGACCAATATAAACTTCCGTTGGCAACACCATTATTCGGAGAAAAAATAAATTCATCACCGCTATCTTCCATAATACCTTGTGACAATGCATCCGCACCATGTTGCTGAGCGAGAGTAGCATCCACATTGGACATCCGCAATGCATATCTCAATCGAAGGGTATTAGCCAATTTCTTCCATTTTTCCATATCATTGCCATATACGATATCATTGCTTCCATAGTCAAGATATGCATTACCTGCTGGAGTTACCTTGCCACTATAGTCTACTATGATATTATCAGAAGCCCATTTCAATTGATCAAGTGCATCTTTGTATATTTCTTCTTGAGAGTCATACTTAGGTCTATAAAGCTCCTCAATTGCCCCAAAGCCAGCTTCCGAGTAGGGAATATCTCCATACATATCTGTCATTTGCAATGCCTGATAAGCTGCTACGATTTTCATCAAAGCCAACCTATTAACCACTCTATCGGGATCAAAATCGTTGACCAATTTTTCTTCCAGAGCCCTGTACGTTCTTCCCATATTGTAGAAATCAGTCCATAAAGCTTCTGAGCCCAATGTATTATAGGTATTTGGGTTATCATCGGCATCAGCACCTTGTCCTCCACCTGAGGATGCAGCTAACTGACCCCATTGATAAATTCGTTGATTCATCCCATAAAGCCAATAGTTGCCTGACCATTTTACATATGACATCATACCATTGAATAAAAAATTGGAACTTGTTTCCGTAGGATTAAAAGGATGCGTATTCATTTCATCAAAATCCTCAGTACATGAAGTACCAATACATACTACTATCGCTAGCGATAGTATAATTGATTTATATAAAGTCTTATTTTTCATTATTTAAATCTTTTATTGTTAGAAACCAATTCTTATAGAACCACCATAGGATCTTGCTATTGGCAATGACCCCCATTCTATACCTTGTGAATTACCAGCACCATTAACACCAGCCGGATCAAGATTATCCGGAGCCGTATTCTGAAAGTAAAGCAAATCTCTTCCTACTAAAGTAATCGATGCATTCTGGATAAAAGTTCCACTCAACAAATCTCTAGGAAAATCATAAGTTAGTGCTACTTGCTGTAGGCGTACCCATGAAGTCTCGTGAACAAGAGGAGATACCGGAGCACCAGGGCCCCAAGAAAATACATTTTGGTACTCTCTATAATACGGCACGATAGTATTGTTTACTGAACCATCATCCAATACTCCCTCCAATATAACTCCATCATTACGTGATACTGCGTTATCATCAGTCCACGCAAGGCCTCCGTTTTCTGCTCCCCATCCTTTTAACGTCTGTGGAGATTGTCCATAACCAAGGCCACTTGACATGGATCCATACATTACATCACCACCTTGCCTAATATCAAGGACTGCATTCAAGGTTAGACTCTTATATGTAAAAGTATTTACAAGTCCACCTGTCCAACTTGGTATAGTATTTCCTACAGGAACTCTGTCTTGTGTAGTGATATAGCTTCGCCCATCTGCAGTAAGCAGCCTATTTGATGATACTTTCTCACTAGGATCTGTCATTTCATTGCCATTGGTATCATGGTAAACATAATCCCAACCCATGATTGTTCCATATCCCTCTCCAGGTCTGGCCTCTATTGATGGACCGTTATTACCAAACACTCCTCCGAGATTTAGTGTTTCAGCGCCATCTGCTAAGCTGACAACTTCGTTTTGATTTGCATTCATATTAAATGCAACCTCCCAAGAAAAATCATTGGTTTTTATGGGTGTGCCACTCAATAACAATTCATAACCTTTGTTCTCAATAACACCACTGTTGAACCTAAGAGAAGTAAATCCAGAAGAACGTGGAACAGGTGATTGAAGAATCTGATTTTCAGACCTAATTGCGTAATACGTAGCATCCAAATTGATTCGACCCTCAAAAAAGCGGAGATCTGCCCCTATTTCCCATGAATTTGATAACTCACTTCTTAACGTAGTTGGTGGTATTGTAGCATTAACTGTTGCTATCTCCTGCCCCCCAAAACTATTTCTGTTATATGTTGGTGTTACCTGATACGGTTCGGTGTCATTACCCGCTTGTGCAAACGCCGCTCTAACCTTTCCAAAAGTAAGAATGTCAGTATTCAATTGAAGTGCGTCTGTAAAGACAAAACTTGACTGGACAGAAGGATAGAAATATGACCTTGTTTCTGATGGAAGCGTAGAGCTCCAGTCATTTCTTCCTGTTATATCCAGGTATAACCAATCTTTCCAAGCAAGATTCACAGAAGCAAACGCAGAATTAACTCTTTTTTCATATTTGTCTTCTCCAGGCAATAATTGATTTCTTGCCCAATTTACAGTGACATTATTATTTGCATCGACGGGATAATCTATGTTTCTAAACGCGTAAATGAATGGATCAGCAAAGTTTCTATTAGCATTATCACCTTGAATTTGATAAAAATCACGATCCCAAGATTCACCACCAACAAAAGCGGTTAAACTTAAACTTTCCGTAATATCTTTCTTCACCCGAAGCATTACGGTGTTGTTAAGAATAGTATTTCTACGCATTGTATGACTGTAGCGACCTCCGGTTAATCCTTCTGTATCTGTTGGTTTATTTCTGCTTTCTACTTCTTCATTTTGGTAATCCATACCTATTGTACCTTTAAGCATCAACCAATCTGTTATATCGTATGTAAGGCCAATAGATCCCATTACCCGGTTTCTATCAAGTTCCGTATTATTATTCCATAGATTCCAATAAAAGGACCCAGGTCTTCCATAGCCTCTCCAGTTATTTGGATATCCTGCATTTTGATCAACACCCGGACGACCTTGTCCACCAGGTGCTCTTGAACCATCAGCAAATTGGTATCTATCTTTTTCCAATTCAAGGTTGTATCCACGATCCCAGTTATATGTAAGGTTTTTTCCAATAGAAGCTTCCGAATTGCCTAAGTGTGGTGAATTCAACATATTATTATTCATATAAGAAATGGCAATATCTGCTCTCACCTTGCTTGACACATTCAATGAAGAATTCAAATTGATAGTATTCTGCTCTCTGGTTGTATTTGGAGTGATGGCTTCAACATCATTATGAGTAATAGAAACACGCATGGATCCAACATCACTAGCACCGGAAAATGCAAGGTTATAATTGGTATCATGCCCGTTTTGGAAAAAACTCTCCAGATTGTCAGGTTGAGGACTATAGGGTCTCACCTCTCCATCCCACCACAGAACATCTGTGCCATCCATTTCATGACCCCAGCTAGTACCTGAACCCCAGAAATTAGTAGCAGGAATTAAGTTGTAGGTAGTGCCATCAATTGTTGATTGCTCGTAGCCATTACCATTAATGTTTGGAATTACTTGGTTTTCATAGCTACCACTAGTACCTGCACCTCTCTGATTTTGGACATCCCTAAATCCATAGGCCTGAGTAGTCATATGGTTGATGCTAAAATCAAGACCTAGTCCTTTACTTTTCTTTCCCTTTTTTGTTGTAATCACAATTACACCATTAGACCCTCTGGATCCATATAGTGCAGCTGCATTTGGTCCTTTCAAGACAGTCATTTCTTCGATATCCCAGGGGTTGATATTGTTGATTCCAGACCCCCAGTCCTTTCCGTTATCATTACTTGTCATAGTATTACTACCTGGGCCAGTTATTGAGTTTTCAATCTGAACACCATCTACAACAATTAAAGGTTGGTTTTTACCATTGATCAAAGAACTGTTTCCTCGAATGGTGATTCTGGTTGTTCCACCAGATACCCCATTACCATCGCTAATTTGAACCCCAGCAACTCGACCTTTGAGCGAATTGAGCACATTGGATTCATTGGTTTCGGTGAGCTGCTTACCTTCCACCTTTTCTGCAGAATATCCAATAGTTCGTGTTTCTCTTGAAACACCGAGAGCAGTTACTACTACTTCAGATAATTGGGTCAAATCCGGCTGCATTGATAAATCAATTACTGAGCGATTACCTATAGCAACTTCTTGGTCTATGAAACCAATGTACGAAAATACTAAAGTTGATTGGGCAGGTGCTTCAATCGTGTATTTCCCACTAACATCTGTAATTGTACCTTTGGAGGTACCTTTCACCAGCACGTTTGCACCGATCAGGGCATCACCCGTCTGTTGATCAGTTACCGTTCCTGTGATCATTACATCCTGAGCAAAAACCATTGAGGCCAGTAGCATGCAGGACGCATAAATTGTAAAAAACTTTCTCATAAGCGTTAAGATTCAATTAAAGTGATAAAATAATTTTCTACTGTGTTTGTTATTTCATAGGCAATAATATTTGGTTGTATGATACAATATAAATGATAAATCTACGAGATATTTCAACTTAACCAAAGGTAAATTCATATTAATTGCAATATTTTGCGGTTTTATGCATATATTATTGCGCAATTTCCTGCTAATATCAAAATAGTGGAAAAATATTAGTAAAGATGATAATTGTTATACATTTGGGTTTTGATTTAGAATCCACCAGATTTTAGGGTAATTTTTTAGGGTATGTTGAAAGAAGAACGTCATAATGTTATTTTAGATGAGTTAAGATCAAATAACAGTGTAAAATCCATGAAACTTAGTGAGATTCTTCGGGTTTCTGAAGATACAATCAGAAGAGATTTGATCGACCTCGAGAAAAATGGCCAACTCAAAAAGGTGCATGGTGGAGCAGTCGCCTTATCATATATTCCCAGCTTCAAAAAAAGAGAGGTCTTAGAAAAACAAACTAAGCACGTTATTGCCAAAAAAGCACTTTCTCTGATTATGGATGATCAGGTATTGATAATAGATGGTGGCACTTCTAATATGCAATTGGTAAATATCCTGCCGACAGATAAGAAACTGACAGTATTTACAAACTCCTTGCCTGTTGCCTCAAAGCTGTGTGAGTATTCTAATATTGACAGTGTGTTGTTGGGAGGAAGTATTTTGCGCAAAGGTCACACCACGATCGGATTGCAATCGTTAGAATTTTTACTTGATATTCATGCAGATATCTGCTTTTTGGGTATCACGAGCGTCGACCCAGAATTTGGACTGACTGAAGCTAACCTTGAAGAAACCACCATCAAAAAAGCCATGATTCAGGCATCAGATACTGTTGTTTCCATGGTGATATCCAATAAACTAAATACTCGGCAATCATTTAAGGTGGAAAATATGGATAAAATGAGTATTATGATCACTGAATTAGACCCTACTGATGGTAGGCTACAGCCATATGTCCAAAAAGGGATAAAGATGATGTGACCAAATGGTCGTGAAATCGGTTAGTAATTCATGGAAAAACCATGCTTTTTGATTTTCAAAAAGCTTATAAGACACCACCCTAGGTAGTCGCACCACCACAACTTGACCCTGCCCCAGCAGTACAACCATAACAGTGATTATTCACTTTTATTTCTCTCTTTGAAAGTTGCTTAGTATCAAAATCTGCAATATGCGGCTTGTCCGCCTCCAATTTCATATCCAGCATTTGATTAAAATCACAATCATATAAAAATCCATCCCAGCCAACGCTGATGGTATTTCTACACATTACCCCTTGTGCAGCCACCGGATTGTAAGCATTAGCCAATTCATTCATGTACGATTCAAAATTTCCGGACACTAAGAGGTAATCAAGAAACCGGTTGATCGGGAGGTTCGTAATGGTAAAAAGATTATTGAAAGCAATATTATGACGATCCCAAAGCCTTCGCTTGAATTCATTTTCCAAAGAAACCTGATCTCCCGGAAGTATCGCTCCTGTAGGATTATATACCAAATCGAGCTTCAAATCCGAATCTCTCCCATAGCCAATTTCATTCAGCATTTTTAGTGCTCTCATGGATTTATCAAACACTCCTTCGCCTCTTTGGGCATCTGTGCGGTTGGAGGTAAAATGCGGCAACGAAGAAACAATATTGATTTTATGCTCTTTGTAAAACTCCGGTAGATCGTGATATTTCGGATTGGATACGATGATTGTCAAATTGCACCGGACAATAATCTGTCTGTTCAATTCAGAAATTCTCTCTACAAACCATCGAAAATCCGGGTTCATCTCGGGAGCTCCACCAGTCAAATCCACAGTTTGAATATCAGATTTTTCCAATGTGCGTAAACAATGCTCCATGGTTTCCCGGGTCATTATTTCCTTCCGATCTGGCCCTGCATCTACATGACAATGCTTGCAAACCTGATTGCACATTTTGCCCATATTCACCTGCAGGATATCCAAATGCGTAGGTTTTAATGGGAATAGACTTGCTTCAGCAAGCTTTTCCTTGAAATCAGGAATGCCGATAGCAGCATAATCTGAAAGAATGCTCAAGTGTACTTCCGTGTTCGATAGTTTATGGTGCTGTTTTAACAATGACTGCATACTACATCAATTTGTCTTTTACCTGGTTCATCATTTGTACTCCATGGATCAAAGTTGCCCCCCCACGGATAGCTCCCGCCACATGTATAGCCTCCATCATTTCTTCTTCATCACAGCCCTGTTTTAAGGAATCTGAAGTACATGAATCGATGCAATACGGACACTGAATAGCATGTGCGACACCCAAGGCAATCAATATTTTTTCCCTTTTTGTCAAAGCCCCTTCTTTAAAAACACTTGCGTAGTAGTCAAAAAATTTGTCGCCCAATTCCTTTTGAAACTTGGTGATTTCACCAAATTTCCCGAGATCTTCCCGATTATAATATGTTTCTTTCATACCAATTTTTAATTTCCAACTATGGTAATAACAATATTCAGTTTACACAATATATAACGTCAATATTAATATAGTGAGGTATAAACCAATTGTCCTACCTATGACGAAGAAGGCATTCAGAAACTTAAAAAAATCATTGCGTCGGTGCCGGGACTTTATTCTTTCCCAATCACCTTGTCAGAAAACTGTAAGTAGCCCCAAGTTTCCGGTTGGTGCATATTTATGACACCCTGTGGCGACCACACCCAATTGTATTCGGGAAATGATCTTCCGTTTTGTGGGTTTCTCTTTTTATTATATGATCCATCAACCACATCCAGCCTCCACTGAACTCTAGAAAAATTAATTCGCCAATTTTCACCGCCCTTTGGCTTTCTATTTTCAAATGCATACTCTTTCAAGGCGCTCCACGGCAACGCAAACTCTACACTCCAATATTTATCTGTATCGGACGGGTCATTGATCGTGCCCTCAAGGTAAACTGCAGTCTTCATACCATCCAAATTCCATGAAGTAATCGGCCTTCCCCCTTTGTTGTACGGTTTGGTGAGTAACAAATCCCAAATGGTATTGAGCGCATTCACTTCTATTTCATAATAGTTCTGCGTGTCGCCATCCGGATCGATAAATATTTCAAAATCATTTTCATGGAATATAACAGACTCCCTTTTGGTATATGTAGCCCAAATGTGAGGCTCTTCCATCCAAGCACCCACATACAGATATTCATCATCCCAAAGCATTTTCACCCATGTATCATAAAGTGGCTTAGGTTTTTTGTCGCCTTCTATATCTACAAAAAGTTCGCTTTCAGGCGCATTGATCCAAGGATTTTCATCTATTTTTCCATCTATTATGATCGGGTTGTCGGTAAAATGGCAAACATATTTCCGGATGTTTTCATGCCGATCAATTTCTGCGGTAGCAGAAACCAACAAACCGAGCAATGAAAAAACTATTTGAATTCCATGGATCATTTCGAAATTGAATTACATAAGAGAGCAACCTTGTCCAATGCTAGGCCGTGAAATCACAAATCTGCACATGGAATTTTTCAACACCAAATTAAACCGCAAATAACTGCATGCAATTGCAGTTATTTATTTGACAGCAACTTAAAGCCTACTTTCTCAATGCAGCTTTAAACTCCTGAGCATTTACCTCTCGCGTGCTATACTTCTTTTGGTATTGCTGATGTTCGTCGGAGGTTGGATAATGCTCGTTTTTTCCATGGGGATATTGGCTCATTCCATGATACGGCAAGGGCTCAACTGTCTGTCCGAACGCTGTATTCAGGTCTCCATCCTTTACCCAACCGACGCTAAAGATCAAAAAGTCTCGTTTCCAACCTGCCGGAAGCTTAGGCAACTTCCTAGCATCGAAAGTAATAGTGGTTTCATCCCCTGCATTGGCGATGACATACTTGTCGTCTGCTTCTTGCAACAATTCATTCACATCGCCATAGCGTGTATAGGTACCGGACAGATCGCGCCACTTTTGCCCGGTAGTCACCTGATCGTAATCAAACCAATGTGGCCCGTATCTACTTCCTTTTCGAAAACTTTTCGAATATCCACGATAGTGGTAATCTGCCGTCTCCGGTCTCATCTTTGTCATTTTGATTTCTGAATATTCGTCTTTCCCATAGAAGATATGATCCCAATATATTTCCATGTTGGTGCGGATACGTATTTTTCGGGATTTGGACAAAAACTTACCGGACAGATTTACCACAACCGTTTTATTTTTTCCACTTGGAAACCCGATATTATCGATCACTTCCTGCCATTCCCCATTGCTGTTGATCACTTCCAAAGATGGGGATTTCACACGCAATATGTCAGATTGTGAAAGTGCCACATTGATGCTGGCATCCGTCGGAAAAATCCATCCATTGAGGAATAAGTACAAATCGTCGGCATTTTCTATCTCGCCCAAATCCAAAATCAAATCTTTCATTTCCGTAACACCCTGAAATTTGTTTCGCTGAAAATTAGAAATATATCTATCATCCTTTTCTCTGATCAATTCCAATAGATCATTCCCCTTGCCATCTCTAGCCGCCATGGGAATTTGATACTTTTTAACCGTGAAAACCTTCAGTTTGGGATAAGGGGGTGGTACAAATTTTTCGTCTACAAAGATTTCAGATTCCCCTGGATGATCTACGGCAATAAGTTGGATCTGATCACAATAGATCGTTTCCCAAAGCTCCTCTGTGATCTGCATAGAATATTTGCCATTTTTTTCATGCAAAAGTTCCCCGGGAATTTTCAAATACTCTTCCGACGCATCGGCAAAAGCATAGGCCGTCTTGCCACCCATAATCCCAAGCGGCATACCGAGAGCGCTGCGCCACATCATATCCTTGACAAATACATATTTGTCTCCGTTCCAAGTGTATAAAAACGGACAGCTACCCTTGAGTTCCTGTTTCTCGATCAAATCCTGATCACTTCCTGGAGAAAAAATATTTTGTGGCGTTCCGTTGGTCCATAATATCCTCACCACATCTGCTTTTTCTCTCGGCCCTAGTCCGAAATGCAAGCCCGGAGCCGTGATCATTTTCTTTTGATAAAGTTCTCCAGCTCGCATCTCCACAATCGATCCAATGCCATAATAATTGTTTTTCCCACTTCCCGTCCGCAGCCCTACCAACTGAACCTTCAGGTGGTGGTTTGCATTTCCGCCATCGTTTCTAAGTAATTTTATCCCGCCGCTTTCTTCTATGAGGAAAATATCCAGATCGCCATCTTGATTATAATCCGCCAAAACTACCTGATTCGCATTTATGTTTTCTTGCGGTAAAAGTAGAGAAGCGTCTGAAAATCCATCTCCATCATTGTGCAGCAAAACCATTCCTTGCTTGCCATCTTCAAAAGTTTTCCCGACGAAAATAATGTCTGAGAATCCATCGTTATCAAAATCAAACACGCCTGCATCACGGAATTCCAACCCTTTTATAAGCCTATTTATCGTGGCAATATCATCCGAATTGGAAAAAGTACCATCTCCGTTGTTATCGTATAAAGTCGCTCCGTTGGCTGTTGAAGTCAATAACAAATCGAAATTGCCATCATTGTTAAAGTCTGCTACTTCGGTATCCACAATTCCTCTGGAAATATCAATCCCGCTTTCTTTAGTATAATCAACAAACCTTCCTTGTCGTTGATTAGAATACAGTCGGCAGGGGCCATCTTGGTTCGCGATGATAATATCGACATCCCCGTCATTGTCAAAGTCTGCAAAAGAAATATCCCGGGAATCCTCCGACTGCGACAGTAACCCTGATGCAGATGCCAGATCAGAAAATGTGCCATCACCATTATTGATAAACCCCATATTCTTGCCATCTAAAAGTGTGATCATATCCAGATCACCTTCATTGTCCAGATCAACAAAAAGGGTCTTTTTCCCATAGCCATGGAGTTTTGAACTCTTAGTAACATTTTCAAACACTCCCTCATTTATATTCCTATACAGCACATTTGAAGTAGCATTACTAATAAAAAGATCCAAATATCCATCATTGTCAAAGTCTGAAAATTGCGAGAACAGATCCGCCCCTTCATGATCAATCCCTGAATTCTCCAATATGTCTTTATATTTTCCAAAATCGCTTTGCAAAAGAAATTTCATGGATTTTATCCCATTATTGCCGGAGAAATAAATATCCTGATCGCCATCGCCATCCATATCTGCTACAGCAATGGAAGAATTAAATACAGTACCTGAATCTAAAATGCCTGAGCTAAAAAAATCTAATCCAGCACCAACGGTAGCATCGGTAAATTTCATGACATCCAAAATCGACTGACCCTCTTGGAGTATCGCCCCCGAGCGTGTTCCAAACGAAATCACCGGAACTCCAATTGTGGAACTTTGCGTGCCTTTCAATTCCTGAATACCTCCCTGATATTCGGGCGTCAGTTTCAAGAAATTATGAAAAATGAGCACGGGCGTCAATGCTTCCTTTGTTTTCTTTTGTTGCAACAATCCAACAGCCTGATTGAAATATTCTATATATCCTGTGGAAAATTCAGGAAAGATCTGCTGCGCTTCTTCCAGGTTTTTCAGGGCCTCGTCTCCCTGATTATTGCGTAACAATGCCTCAATCAAATACAATCTGGCAACAATATTTTTGGGGGAATATTGCACTATTTTTTGCATGTAACGTTCCCATTTGGCCATGGATTCTACATCGTTTGAGCCCTGATATTTTTCTGCAATACTGTACAATGTTTTCACATGATCCGGAGCAACTTCTTCATTCCTTATCAATGCCTCAAGGGCAGCCTCGTGATCATTGTTTAGTTCGTAAGCTTTAGCTAAGTTCAGGCGGATATCCGGGTCTTCAGGATCAAGCTCAACGGCCTTCCGAAGATTTTTTTCTGCGATATCATTTTTTCCCATTCGTAGATACACCACTCCGAGATTAGCATATCCTGAGGCATCTTTGGGTGCCAATTCTATCAATAATTTGAATTGTGCTTCTGCGCTATCAAGCTCATTTTCCTCTAAATAAGCGAATCCAAGAGATTTGGCAGAGACAACTTCTGCAGCTATTTCCCCCGGGGTTTTATCTTTCTTTTTTCCTGAAGTACAAGAAAATATAGAAAACAGAAATATAAACAGAACAGCAAAATATGATTTCATTTATTCCTAAAATGTTGGTATTACAAATATGCCGAGCTGAGCCATCATTTCCATGGGATTAACACCGATTTTCTATTCAATTCTAAAATTTGTCGTGCCTTCACCGTATAAACGAATCTAAAGAATTAATTTTAACATTTAAACTAAGCCGATGAATTTCAAACTGACAAGCGAATTTGAACCAACGGGAGATCAGCCACAAGCGATTGAGCAACTGGTCAGCGGATTGCAAAACAGTGAACCAGCGCAAACCCTGCTTGGAGTCACAGGATCGGGGAAGACGTTTACAATAGCTAATGTGATCCAAAAAGTAGATCGGCCCACTTTGATCCTGAGCCACAATAAGACACTTGCGGCGCAGCTCTATGGGGAGTTCAAGCAATTTTTTCCCGACAATGCCGTCGAATATTTTATATCCTACTACGACTACTACCAGCCCGAGGCGTATATTCCCAGCTCCAATGTGTACATAGAAAAGGACCTTTCCATCAATGAGGAAATTGAGAAGTTGCGACTAAGCGCCACATCAGCTTTGCTTTCAGGTCGCCGAGATGTAATTGTCGTTGCTTCTGTTTCGTGTATTTATGGCATTGGCAATCCAGAAGAATTTGGCAAAAACGTGATCCACATCCGCCAGGGCGATATCATCTCACGCAACAAGCTGCTCTTTAGCTTTGTGGATATTTTATATTCCCGCACAGAGGTGGAGTTCAAAAGAGGGAACTTCCGTGTGAAAGGAGATACGGTAGATGTGTTTCCGGCTTACGCAGATCATGCATTTAGGATTATTTTTTGGGGAGATGAGATCGAAACTTTACAAGTAATCAACCCCGTAACCGGAAAGAAAATCTCCGAAGAAAAAATCATTACGTTATATCCTGCCAACCTTTTTGTCACCGGCAAAGATGTGATCCATATCGCTATTCGCGAAATTCAAGACGACCTCGTGCATCAAATAGATTATTTTGAGCAAGAACATAGATTCCTCGAAGCCAAGCGGGTAAAAGAGCGGACCGAATTCGACTTGGAAATGATCCGAGAATTAGGATATTGCCCCGGAGTAGAAAACTATTCCAGGTATTTTGATAGAAGGCAAGCGGGCAACAGACCATTTTGCCTGATCGATTATTTCCCCGATGATTTTCTCATGGTAATTGACGAAAGCCATGTGACGATTCCACAGGTTCGTGCCATGTGGGGCGGTGACCGGTCTCGAAAAACCAACCTTGTTGATTTTGGCTTTCGCCTACCGAGTGCCCTCGACAATCGTCCACTGAAATTCAATGAGTTTGAGGAGCTTTTGAATCAGGTAATTTTTGTAAGCGCAACACCGGCTGACTATGAATTGATAAAATCAGACGGCGTGATCGTCGAACAAATCATCCGTCCGACAGGATTGCTTGATCCTGTAATTGATGTGCGGCCTAGCATGAACCAAATCGATGATCTACTCGACGAAATTGATGAAAGGGTACAGGCTCAGGAGCGCGTTTTGGTAACTACCCTGACAAAGCGGATGGCAGAGGAATTGACCAAATACATGACTAATGCAGGTGTAAAATGCCGCTATATCCATTCAGAAGTAAAAACACTTGATCGGGTAGAGATCCTTCGGGAACTAAGACTGGGCGTGTATGATGTGTTGATCGGGGTTAATCTGCTTCGAGAAGGACTCGATCTTCCAGAGGTTTCACTTGTGGCGATTTTGGATGCAGATAAGGAAGGATTTCTCCGTAACCAACGTTCACTGGTACAAACTATCGGCAGAGCTGCCAGAAATTCCAATGGCAAAGTGATCATGTATGCGGACAAAACAACCGTGTCGATGCAAACTTCCATTGACGAAACAAATCGACGTAGGAGTATCCAAATAGCGTATAACCTGGAGCATGGTATAGAACCCAAAACCATACTGAAATCCAAGGAGGCAATCATGGAGCAGACCAAAGTTGCCGATGCTACTAAGTCCAATCATAAGTATTATGTGGAGAGCGAAAATACGACTATAGCCGCAGATCCATTGATGGCCTATCTGGACAAAGGCCAACTGAAACACTTGACTGATCAAACGAGGAGAAAAATGGAAATCGCCGCCAAAGACCTCGACTTCTTGGAAGCCGCCCGCCTGCGCGACGAGCTTTTTGAATTGGAGGCGAAATATGGAAAAGGTGGAAAGTAAAGGTTCCTATCAATTACTATTGATATTTTTTGAACACTGAACATGCAATATGCTCTCCAAAACCAAAAGTATTGCTGATCACATAATTGATCTTTTTACTCTTTGATTTCCCT
>JAUHYU010000059.1 GCA_030426345.1 Bacteroidia bacterium | reverse complement strand
GAAAATAAGTCAATAAGACCCTCCAAAATCCATGGATTTTAGAGGGTCTTATTTGCTCCATTAATGGCTCCAATCAAAGCTCTCAATCCCTGAAACAGCAGCAATCAAAAGTTGAATACACTTTTCAATATCTTCTTTGTGGGCCATTTCCACCACCTGATGTAAATGTCGTGTCGGTACAGAAATAGCCCCAGAAATCGCCCCATTTTTTCCCATGCGCTGTAGCCCAGCGGTATCCGTGCCTCCTGCAGGCAAAATTTCCGGTTGCCAGAGGATGTCATTTTTATCGGCAGTTTCCTTTAAGTATGCGACCATTCGGCTATCACAGATTACAGACCCGTCCATGATTTTGATGGCTGCCCCCTTGCCTAATTGAGTGATTTTTTCATGCGCTTGTGCCCCCGGAACATCATAGGCGATCGTGGTATCCAGTGCTATGCCAAAAGTGGGATTGATGTCATGTGCACTGACGCTTGCCCCGCGAATTCCCACTTCTTCTTGCACCGTAAAAACCGCATAAAGGTCATGCGGAATTTCCTTTATGCGCTTCAATGCCTCTATTAAAATAAAAACAGAAACCCGGTTATCGATAGATTTACAATTGACACAATTGCCCATTTCTACCAATTCCCTTTCCCAGGTGATGGGGTCTCCAATATTCACAAGTTTCTTCAAAGCTTCCGTTTCCATGCCGGTATCAATAAAAAAATCCGTCGCTTTTGGCATTTTTGTTCGTTCATCTGTGGACATCACGTGGATTGGCTTACTTCCAAAAACCCCTGGAACAACTTCTTTGCCATGAATATGTACACGCTGGGCGGTCAGGGTCTTGGGATCAAATCCGCCAAGCGTATGAAATCGAACAAATCCGCCTTCTTCAATATGCGTAACTACAAATCCGATTTCGTCCATGTGAGCTGCGACCATGACCCGCTCATTGCTTTCGGATTGCTTCCCTCTTTTCAGAGCTACCAAATTGCCAAGATTATCTATTCGATATTCATCTACATAGGGTTGGATTTGGCTGATGACCAGATCGCGGATTTGTTTTTCAAACCCCGGAGCACCTGCTGTTCCGCAAATATTCTTGAGCAATTGTATATCCATGGTATTTCTATTTTTTTCAAATGTAAAAGTAAACCTGTTCTAGGTCAAGTATTTTAGATACAATGGAAATTCAAAAGCAAATTATGCAGATGCTGTTATCATGGATTTTCCTTAGAAACAGCTGTCAAATCCCATAGGATTAACCACCTTGCCGTTTTAAACAGTCGGGTACTCCCAAGGCTCTCGGTAGGCCCTGCGCATCATTCCTTTAGCCTCTTCATCTCCTGTGATCATTTGCTTTTCCCCATCCCAGCTCACACTTCTGCCTAGCTTATAAGACAGGATCGCAAGCAAACTCATGTTGGTGGCATATTGGGAATTTTCAATATCTGCTACAGGTTTGGTATTTGTAGAAATTGAATGGATGAAATTCTGCCAAAGTTCCGGAATATTTTGTTGATCAGGCTCGTGGAGCGTATGATTCATGTGTACTTCCTGGGCACCTTTGGCACTTGGGTAGAATGTCCATCCGTCTAACCATCCCATGTGAAAAGTGCCCTTAGTTCCATAAAAATATACACCGATATTATGCTTCTCGGTTTTGCTGCCTCCGATCCTACGGTGCTCCCACTGTGCTGTGAATGACTCAAACTCAAATGTTGCCGTTTGCCAGTCTGGTGCGTTGGCAAGACTGTTTTCATTAAAAACCCCACCAGTGGAATACACGGTTTTTGGATGCTTTTCTTCCGACCACCAAAGTATCTGATCCATCCAATGCACGCCCCAATCCGCACACATTCCATTGGAATAATCCAGATAATCTCTAAAACCTTTTGGGTGCATTCCCGGATTGTATGGATGCTTTGGTGCCGGCCCGCACCACATATCCCAATCGAGAGATTTTGGAGGGTCAGCATCAGGTTGCTCTCGGCGCTCTCCATAGTTATAATCCACAAAAGCGCGCACCATTTTTATGTCTCCAACCTTTCCCGAATTTAAAAACTCCATCCCGGCTATATTATGAGGAGCAGCATGACGATGAAGGCCAACCTGTACTGTGCCGCCATATTTTTTTTGTGCCGCCACGATCGCTTTCCCCTCATCAATGGTATGGGAGATAGGTTTTTCTAAATATACATTGCATCCAACTTTCAGCGCATGAATGGCAGGAAGGGCATGCCAATGATCTGGGGTTGCGACAATGGCTATTTCGGGCTTTTCTTTTTCCAACATTTCACGATAATCACCATAGACTTTAGGACTGTTGCCAGTTAAACCTTTTATGATCGCCAATGCGGCGGCAGATTGACTTTGGTCCACATCGCAGATAGCTACCACACGACAACTTCCAGAGGCAATGGCAGTCGATAGGATATTCATGCCCCACCATCCCGTGCCTATTAAAGCGGTGGAATAGACTTTGTGCTTTTTTGCCAAAATAATATTTGGAAATGCAGAGGCTGCAATACCCCCAACTGTGCTTTTGAGTATAAAATTTCTTCTATTCATCATTTAAAATCTATCTATTGAATTCATAAGGTATTTTCCTGAGCCAAAAATAAGATCAACGAAGACCATATATCCCCTGATTGGTGTCAATTTTAATGTTCGGAGCTTGGATGTGTGGGCAATTCTAAGATCGGTAATTTTAGTTCTGTAGGGCATGACCTTCGGTTAACCCGCTGGGTTGAATGTTCCATTTCCTTTTTCTCATTTTGCATCAAACATGCATCCAAGGTGTCAGGCCGCCCAAGCCATATTTTTATATGAAATCCCTTCGGGTCTGGTTTTAATGCTGTTGATAAGAAATTATTTTTCTTATCAATGGTTTTACATTTTGAGTTCATTTGGGTTGGTATTTTGAGGTTAGAACTAAACTAAGTATAATTAACTAAATATTCCTGACAATATTTAGTTAATCCATCACAAAACAAATAGACCATAGCCCAATGAAATCAATACACCTTGCTCATCGACTTTTTCTAGGTGGAGCTTTTATTAGCCTAATGGTATTCATAGGTTTTCTCATTATGGGATTGTCTTCGAAAACTGGCCCCTACCTTTCTTTATTTTTCATTTTGCTCGCCATAGGATTTCAGGGTATTGAGAGGCTCAAGGGGTTTTCTTATGCAATATGGATTTTTGCAGCTGTCACCATTTCTATGTATTTCCCTCAGTTTTTCCTGAAAGTAGGAGACTTTGAATTTAAAGAGTTGATCATTCCCTTATTACAGATCATCATGTTTGGGATGGGATCTCAAATGAGCGTCAAAGATTTTGCAGGCGTAATTAAAATGCCCAAAGGGGTTCTAATTGGTTTATTTTGTCAATTCACAATCATGCCGATTATTGGGGTAACTATTGCTTCTATATTTGGTTTTCCTCCAGAAATCGCTGCAGGAATTATCTTGGTTGGTGCATCACCCAGTGGACTTGCCTCCAATGTTATGTCATTTATCGCCAAGGCTAACCTAGCCCTCTCTGTTACGTTAACGGCCATTGCAACGCTTTTAGCACCTTTTATTACCCCGATGTTGATGAGTGTATTGGCGCAACAATACGTCCCCATAGATTTTTGGAATATGATGTTGGGAATATTTAATATGGTGATTCTTCCCATTTTGGCTGGGTTATTATTCAATGCAATTGCTTATGGCGTGGTGAAACAAAAGAAAATAATAATACAATTGGCAATTTCCATATTAATCATTGGTGGAAAAAACCTAATATTCTTCCTTACAAAAGAGATTGCCATGTATGGCGTCATACAAGGTTTGTTCTTTGACCTTTCATGGTTTATAGTTTTGCCCATCATCGGGGGTATTATTTTCAAAGTCATCGCTAAAGGCTCAAAAGATTTTCTTGGAAAGGCAATGGCAATGATATCCATGGTAGGAATAGGGGTAATTATTACCATTATCACCGCCGCAGGCAGAGACAGCTTATTGGAAATAGGATTGTTATTGATTGTCGCCTGTCTTTTGCATAATCTGTTGGGATACTTTCTGGGTTATTGGGCATGTAAACTGGCGGGAATGGATGAAAAATCATGCCGGACCATCGCACTGGAAGTTGGTATGCAAAATGGAGGCCTAGCTTCTGGTATCGCCTTGCAAATGGGAAAAATTACGACTGTTGGTTTGGCACCGGCGGTCTTTGGGCCAATGATGAATATTACCGGATCTTCATTGGCGACCTATTGGCGGTCAAAAAATAAAGAGAATTGTAAAGCATGATTACTGTGCGAAGTGATAATTATATCATAGAAACTTCTGTTTTCTATATACAATAGAAAAAATCATGCAGAACCTAAATACCTACGGCACAATACATGCCGCTTCGACCTATTGTAGACAGGACAAAATATGGCCAAATTGGTACTTCAGACTCATGGCCTATTGATGCCTTGGAGGAAGACTTGTATGTAGATCTTGCTGAAAAATCGAATGTGGTAAAAAGTATTAATTTTTGATGTATCACAAAGTTTCTTTTAGCCAACGGTAAAACTCTCGCTGCCACACTAAAGCGTTTTGTGTCTGAAGTACCCAGTGATTTTCATTTGGAAAATACAGCAACCTACTTTTAATGCCTTTCAATTGAGCGGCTTGAAAAGCCTCCAGAGCTTGGCCATCTGGAACGCGATAATCTCTCCCACCCTGTATGATCAGGATTGGCGTATTCCAATTGTTGACGAAGTTGATGGGATTGAAATCTTTGTAGGTTTTCTGAGCCGCTTTGTTTTTGGTTTCCCAATAAGCTCCACCATTATCCCAATTCACAAAAAACGATTCTTCTGTGGTGCCATACATGCTTTTCATATTATATATACCATCATGAGAAATAAAGGACTTAAAACGGTTTTTATGGATTCCAGCTAGATAAAAAATGGAATATCCGCCGAAACTTGCTCCAACGGCTCCCAGCCGATCTTTATCCACATAACTTTCTTTGGCGACCTCATCGATGGCCGATAGATAATCTTGCATGGCCTGCCCTCCGTAGTCTTTACTTATGGCTTCGTTCCACTGCACGCCATGGCCAGGCATTCCCCTGCGGTTTGGGGCTACCACGATATAACCATTTGCTGCCATCAATTGAAAGTTCCACCTGAAGGAATAAAACTGGGAAAGCGCAGATTGCGGACCGCCTTGGCAATATAGTAAGGTGGGATATTTTTTAGATGAGTCAAATCCGGGAGGATAGATAACCCACACCAACATTTCCTTTTTGTCTGTTGTGGTGATATACCTGCTTTCCACCTTGCTGAGGATGATTTTTTCATACTTGTCGTCATTCACGTGAGTGATTTGATCCATCGCCCCATTCTGTAAGTCAACAGCATACAATTCGGCGGTATGGTTCATATCCGTTCGAGATACAATCATCTTATCCCCAGCCAGGCCAACAAGACCATTGATGTCAAAATCCCCTTTGGTAATTTGCTTTACGAGCGGCATTTTCTTGGTTTTGCCTGGATAATCCACTTCAAAAAGCTGTATGGTTCCATCGGTTGCGGCTGTAAAATATAGCCCAGAACCATCTTTTTTCCATGCAAAAGAATTTACTGTTCCGTCCCAATGTTGAGTTAGGTTTTGTTGATCCCCATTTTTTCTGACAATGATATCATTTTTATCAGATTCATATCCATCTCTCTTCATGCTCAACCAGGCCAAGGTTCCATCAGGAGCATAAAGCGGGCTAGTGTCGTACCCCATCATTCCTTCAGTCAGATTAGTTGTTTTTGCAGTAGTAATATTGTATGAATACAAATCCGTATTAGTACTAAGGGCGTATTCCTTGCCCGATTTCTTTTTGGCGACATAAACCACCTTATTTCCATCAGGGCTCCAGGTATAATCCTCTTCACCCCCAAATGGCGTCTGCGGGCAATTAAAGGGCTCTCCTTCCATGATATCAATTCCTTTAGCTTCGTTTCCTTCATAGAGAAAAATATGACTGAATTTACCATCTTCCCAAGTATCCCAATGTCGATACATCAGATCATCATAAATCAGCACATCAGATTTGTCCAACTCCGGATAGTAATCCTTACCAAATACTTTTTCCAGTTTTACCTCTTGAATAGATATCCTGTGATCTCCATTGGGGGAAATATGTCTGTCGTTAACTAACAACTCTCCATCAATTATCTCTGTTGGCTTCCCTCCGTCAACGGATATTTGATACTGGTTAGAACTTCCTTCGTTCGCTGCTGCATCATAAGTTTTCACCTGATAAACGATGGATTTTTCATCCTTTGTAATACCAATTGCACTTACCTTTCCTAGTTGCCACAGTAATTCCGGAGTCATGACATTTTGTGCCAGTAGGCAATTCATTTGCACCAAAACGCCAACTAGAACTAAAATTATATGCTTCATACGTTTAAATATTGATTCTGAAAAAGACATCTCACATGCCTTCTGCATAAGATGTCTGAAAGCATCAATTTTCCATGAGGTACAGCTTTACCTTTCGAAGGTGAATTTAACCTGTTATAATGAAAAAGTCTAATCGGAGAAAGAGCAGTCTAAGTAGAATGTTATAAAAGGATTATAAGTGAAAAATATATCAATAACCGTTCTTTATCCTTAAATATCTTATGCCTACTTTTGCGAAATACTGCAACTAAAACCAAAACTAAAAATGAGTACTCCCGCTACGATCAAAAAAATAGAAAAAGCATGTGAAGCTGCTTTGGAAAAGTTCCAAAAAATTGGCCTCGAAAAATATGCTTCTACGCAATCAAAATTAGAATATGTACTGGGAAGCTTTCGATTTGACGGCAATCCGGTTGGCTTGTTCGAAATAGGAGAGAAGGCCCTTGCAGACCTCAAAAGCTATAAAAAATCCAAGCCACGGGCTGTTTCTAAAAAGCTGATAGACGACTTGGAAAATGCAATTAAAAATAAATAACTGAAGCCGGCATATGCCGGCTTTTTAGTTGTATTGCACGTAGTTTTCCCACTTTTCCAGTACATCGACAAAATCCTGAGGAAGATCGGAATCAAATTGCATATGTTTTTTTGTAACGGGATGTATAAACCCCAAAGACTTTGCATGAAGTGCTTGTCTGGGCAATATTTTAAAACAATTTTCCACAAAAGATTTATACTTAGAAAACTGTGTTCCCTTCATGATTTTGTCTCCTCCATATGTTTTGTCCCCAAATAATGGGTGTCCAACATATTTCATGTGCGCCCTGATCTGGTGCGTCCTACCCGTCTCAAGATTGCATTTTACCAAAGATATATAACGAAGCTCCTTTAATACTTCATAATGAGTGATGGCATGCCGACCAAAATCCCCTTCAGGAAAGGCCACTGTAATTCTTCGATCTTTTAAACTCCTACCCACGTGTATATTGATTGTTCCTTTGGCATCTTTGGGTTCCCCCCAAATCAATGCCCAATATGTCCTTTCTATAGAATGATCAAAGAATTGCTTGGCCAATCCTGTCATTGCGATCTCTGTTTTTGCGATTACCAATAGCCCGGAAGTATCTTTATCTATGCGATGTACTAGTCCGGGGCGACCTTCATTATTTGGCATTTCAGGTAGTTGTGTGAAATGATACGCCAAAGCATTGACCAACGTGCCAGACCAATTTTGAAATGCAGGATGAACCACCATTCCAGCGGGTTTGTTTACCACAAGCAGATGATCATCTTCGTAGACGATATTTAACGGAATATCTTCCGCAACGACTTCATTGTCCCTTGGTGGTTCTGGAAGTGAAATCACTATCTCCTCACCCGGCTTGACCTTATAGTTGCTTTTGATTTGTTCATCATCAACTAGTACAAAGCCGTCTTTGATGGCATTTTGTATTTTGCTTCGGGAGGCATTCGGTAGTCGGTCGATCAAGAATTTATCAATGCGCAGCGGTTGCTGTCCCGGATCAACTTTTATTCTATGGTGCTCAAACAGTTCATCACTGTCGTGGTCATAATTTTCTTCTTCGTGCATGAAGAGCAAAACTATGGAAAATCCATGAATTAGTTTTCTCGAGGAATTAATTAAATTGTCGTTATGTTTGAAGAAATGATCAAAACTCCGATTATTCGAATAAAAGATGAAATCATCGAGCGGTACGGAGTTGATCTGTATTTGAAAAGGGAAGACCTCACCGACCCATGGATTTCGGGCAATAAATACCGGAAATTGAAATATAATTTGATAGATGCGCGCGAAAAGGGTTTTCACACATTGCTGACTTTTGGCGGCGCATATTCCAATCACATCCATGCTGTAGCCTATGCCGGAAAAAAATATAGCTTCAAATCCATAGGAATTATTCGTGGTGAAGAAAACCTGCCCTTAAATCCAACCTTGGAAGAAGCATCGGTAAATGGCATGAATCTCCATTACATTTCTAGGTCAGATTATCGAAACAAAACCGGTCCTGAATTTATCGAAAATCTAAAGAAACAATTTGGGGAGTTTTACTTGTTGCCGGAAGGAGGCGCAAATATGCTTGCTGTGCAAGGGTGCACAGAAATTCTCACACCTGATGAAAAAATATTTAATCACATTTGTTGCGCTTGCGGCACTGGAGCCACTTTGGCAGGAATTATTTCCAGTCTAAAAGGCGATAAAAAGGTGTGGGGCTTTCCAGTAGTGAAAAATGGCGCCTTCTTAAAAGACGATATTACAAAGCTGCTCATGGATTTTGGGCACATTATTTATGACAATTGGGGCTTAATCACTGATTACCACTTTGGGGGGTATGCCAAATATGATTATAACCTAATTTCATTTATCAACAGATTCAAAAAAAAACACGCTATCCAGCTTGATCCTATCTATACTGGAAAATTGCTGTTTGGAATATATGATCAGATAAAAGCTGGATTATACGAACCCGGCGAAAAAATATTGGCTATCCATACAGGGGGGCTACAGGGAATTCATGGATTTAACAAGCAATTTGGCAACCTATTAGCCTGAATGAATTACTACTTATGCAACAACTTAAATACTATTGGCACGATCATTCTAACTCTTACAGCACGGCCTCGCTGTTTGCCAGGGTTCCAATCTGGTGCCTGTGACAATACTCTTACGGCTTCTTCATCGCAACCGCCACCTATTCCCTTCACGACTTTGATATCAGTTAAGCTTCCATCCTTTTCCACAACAAATTCGACAAATACTCGACCTTCAATATTCAAACGTATTGCTTTTTCAGGGTATTCTAGGTTGTTGCCAACATAACTATAAAAAGCTGCCATTCCACCAATGGGGATAGGTTTCTCTTCCACAAAAGTAAATATTTCATCTGCTTTTTCTTCTTCCAGTGCTGCAACAGGTTGATCAAAAATCACTTCTTCAATTCTAGTGTCTTCTGTCATCTCTATATCCAAATCAATATCAATATCCTCTATAATTTCTTCATCGGCCACTTCTATGATCTGGGGAACCTGTACTGTCGCAGGAGGTTTTTGTATTTGCTCTGTTTGTGGGATGTCAAGGAGGTCATCGAAATTCTCAGCCTTTACATCCAATTCTACCATGGAGTTATCCTCTGTACTTTTCAACTCAAACATTCCTATAACCAATAACAAACTTAAACACAAACTGATACTGGAGATCAGTAAAGATGACGAAGATCTACGTTGGTCTTTTTGCCGCTTTAATTGAATAAGATCTGCCTGAAAATCTGACCGTTTTGACTTGGCGGTTTTTGATAATAAATGATGTCCGGTAGGAGTTTCAATTAAATACTGATGAGATTCCTTCTTGGGAGTTGTTCTTTTTCCGAGGTTTTTTTCATGTAACGTTTTCATTATTCCTAGAGTTAAAATGAAACAAAAAATAATAGTTGTTTCGGTCAATAAAACTGATTTAACAGTTGTTTAAAAATGTGCTTCCCAGGAAATAAATAGTACTTGATTCTTATTTTAATTTACGGATAATATCCTTTAATTGTTGTAAATGTTAGCTTTATAATATGTGATTTTAGCTCAACAAAAAAAGCCGATCCTATTTAGGATCGGCTTTTTTTATCAATAATATACTTGAGGTCTTATCCCAGTTTGAAGGTAATTGGCAGGATCATTCTAACTTTTACTGCTCTGCCTCTTTGTTTACCTGGCTTCCATTTAGGTGCGCCCTGAATTACCCTTACTGCTTCCTCATCACACCCGGCACCAATACCCTTTACCGCTTGTACTTCGGTAAGATTACCGTTTTTATCTACTACAAACTGAACAAAAACTTTGCCCTCAATTCCCATTCTTCGAGCTTGCGCAGGATATTTCAATTTGTCCCCTATATACTTATAGAATGCTTGCATACCTCCATCAGGAGTTGGCTGATCTTCCACTATCGTAAATACTTCGTCAACCTCTTCCTCAGCAGGAGCTTCCTCAAAGACCACTTCTTCGATTACGGTTTCTTCAGTCATTTCCACATCCAAATCGATATCGATATCTTCTTCAATTTCCTCTTCATCTGGAACTTCTATGATTTCCGGCTGCACTTTTTTCGGTGGAGGTGGAGGTGGTTGCTCTGTTGGAGGAATATCCATTAAATCTTCAAAATCTTCTGCCTGAGCAGAAAGATCTACAAGACTCCCGTCGTCATATACCTTTTTTTCAAAGGCAAAAATAACCAACAGCAAGCTAATTACAAGACCTACATTTAAGAACAAACCAGTTGTTCTGGTCAGGTCTGATTTGGGGTTTTTCTTATTTTCAACCATTTATTTATTACTTATAGTTATATCAAAACAATAGTCTTTTCTAATAGTCTAATTACAAAAATACGAATTTATTTGAATTGGCCTTTAATAAATGAAGATTTATAAACCAATAAAAACAATAAATAACCTAACAACACCCCGGACAAATTGAATGCCATATCATAAAAATTTGAAGATCTATCTGGTATTAAGGACTGACCTAATTCTAATACACTAGCGTAGCAAATACAAATTAGCAGACTATATTTGATAGCGTGTGATTTTAGTTTAGGATATGTGCTTTGCTTCGTAAAGCCAACAATCATTAAAAAGCATAATACAGCAAATACTCCCAGATGAGCAAATTTATCAAAACTAAATAAGTTGATGAACCCGGGCATTTGACTTCCTGGCATTAAAATGAGAGACAGTATCACCAATGCCCATAAAAACGTAAATGCAAAAAATCTAAAAAACACCGCCGAGATTATTCAGAAATGAGGTCTTTATAATCGTTAGAAGATAGAGCTGATTCTAATTCGGAAGAATCAGACATCTCCACCTTTATCATCCATCCTTTGTCATATGGATCCTCATTGACAGTTTCAGGCGAAGCTTCTAAAGCTTCATTAACTTCGATGACTTTTCCTGAAACAGGCATAAAAAGATCAGAAACAGTTTTTACGGCCTCGACAGTACCAAATACATCTCCACGATCAAGGTCATCTCCTTCGCTCTCTATTTCTACATACACGATGTCGCCAAGCTCTCTCTGCGCAAAATCCGTAACTCCAATAACAGCTTTGCTGCCTTCTACCCGAATCCATTCATGATCCTTAGTATATTTTAATTCTTGTGGTATATTCATTTTCGTGATAATTTTTCCCAAAATTAATAGGGAAATTGATAGTTCAAAATTTATTGTGCCAAACTAAATCTAACTTGCACACCAAATTGTGTGGTAGATCTTGGGTAAGAACTTGTTATCCTTGGAGTATTAATGTTTCTCTCAAAATACAAATTGAGGTTTAGCCGCTCATTTAGCACATATCCCAGTTGGGGTCTCAATTGAAAATTCATATTCCCGGCAGTGATTGTGTTTACTTCATCAATTTTTCGCTGAACAGTTTTTGTGTCCCTCAGAGTAAAATTAAACTTAAACGTCAAATCATTTTTAAGTGTGATTACAGCTCCCTGTGACTTGAACGGAAGTTTCATATTTGCCTTGGTAAAGCCAAATGCTATGCTCAAGTCATTGCTATTCATTTCCGTGATCTGAGAATTGGACATATTCAGCCCCAGATTTCTTTCTTTATTGTAATCAACACTTGCGGTTATCCTGCTTTTGGTGCGCACACTAATTCCAACAAGTGGGGCATAGCGCTCTTGGATTGTGATTTGATTCATAATAAAAGGTGAAATAAAATTGCCGAGATCGTTAGTGTCTGAGGCGATAGGGTAGTTGGTCATCATTCCGTCCAGTTCAAATCCATCTTGATAAACCAGCGAGTTGGAATAGTTATTCACATTGTAGGTAGAACTGTAGCTATGTTTGATGCTTACTGAAGAAAATACTTCTTTCAATGCAGGAATATTTCCCAAGCCTGCATAGTCCACTCGCCACCCTGGAATAGGGATTTTAGGGAAAGGGGAAAGCTCCATTGTTGTAGCATCTTGTCCAGTGTACGCAGCGAGGAATGCAGGGATCATCACATCCTGTGACTGTTTAGCAAAATTTCCTTCATTGGTGTTCTGGTTATCCAATCTGCTTTTGATAATGTTCAGATTGTCTTCAAAGGATAGAAAATTCGAGTTAATATTATCCTCATCATCCTTGACGAAAGAGGTTTTCATGGAATTTATACTAATACTATAGCTTCCCGATCGGGAAACGTTTAAACCATTGTAAACCCCTGCACCGCTGCTGAGATCTGTCTCCACCCTAAAAACTTCATTAAAATTTCCTGTGCCACTTATTCTCGCATCAAATTGCACCCTGAAATTTTTAAATGGCTCTACCAATGCTTTTAAATTCAAGTCGTAGGTGCGCATTTGGGTGAAGGGTGTTGAAAACAACGTATCCTGCACAAACCAATTATTCTGCGCGGCACTATTGCGGATGTCTGGATTTTGGTTGCCAAGAATAAAATCCCAACCGGGGGCAGACCAGTTTTCGTCCATACCAAATAGGAGTGGCTGGGATGCGTACCCGGGGAGCATCGTTCCTTCTCGAACACTGTAGGTGCCATTTACCGACCGTATCATCATCAGGAATCTCGCCAACCCCTTCACAGCTTTCATTTCAGATTTATTTGATTGAGTAGTATCCTGTGCTTGTGTCGTGGAAGGGCGTGTTCGACTTCGACTACTTCTTCTTGCGGGGGTATTTATTTCTCTCAGAAATTTTGATTTGTTATAGAGCTTCACCAAGTCCACCTTTCCTGTAATGCTTGTCTCTCTATGGTTTTGAGCCGTATTTCCAAGTATTTTTTGCAAGTTCAGACTGTCAATTTCAGACCATGCCCCGGCATTCCATGAGTATCCTACAGAATATCCGAGGTCTGTACTTATCCAATCTGTCAATGGAATTTTATCCAAAGGAACTCGATAATTGAAATTGACATTCTGATCAAAATTTTTCATTCGGCCAAAATCCTTTAAATTGGTCCAGACGGCTTCTTGTTTCTCCTCAGTATCTAAATCCCCAAACGGTTCATCAATGATTGTATTTACTCTGACATTATAGTCAAAGGAAAGATTTTTGGTAATGGCCCAGCGCATATTATACATTCGGTTGAACGTAAAGAATTTTTCGTATGTCGGCCTAATTCCCGTAGTTGTCAGATCAGAGTTTCGTAGTTGCGTCTTTACAAATCTCCTGTTGAGATCCGCTCGGAAACTAAAGTTTGACGGAAGAATTGAGAAGTTGAAATCTTTCAACAATTTCAAATAGTTACCATCTAAAGATTTCGATTCCTTAAAAGGTTCTACTAATCCTCCCTGTGGGCTGAAGTTGTATGCTAGAGTTCCACGATGAGTTTTCATCTTATAAGATTCAGTATTCACATTAGACTGTGTGGCATCGGCATAGGCATAAGTAAGAGAAAAGTTTTCGATGTCGTAAATATGGCTTCGTGCGTTTTCTTTCGTTTTGATTTTCCGAACATTGGTAAAATTGACACTTCTTCTCTCCATACGGTCCTGAGTAATTTTTTTATATTCTTGACGTTCATTTGCATCATCAATCGAGTTTAGGGCAGATTTTAGAGGAATGTCAGGATCAAGTGGATCATACTTTGGTGTGATCTTTCTGTTTTCATAACTGACATACATGGGGAATTTTATTCCAGATTTCTCGGGCAAGAATTTATCAACAGCGATGTTTGCAGAAATATCATATTCAAAAGTTTCCTCACGTGTTCGCTGAGCAATTCTCTGTTGAATACCTCCGAATCCAAATGAAGTATATCTTGTAGAAGCAGTTACAGTCATAAGATCTGCCATTTTAGCATTTAGATACGCATTTGCTGCCCAGCCCGGGGTGCTCTCAAATTCTGTAACGCGCATTTCATTGGCCCAAATGGTAACAGACTGAGGACGCTCGTCCATACTTTCCGGATTGCGGATACCGATCATAATCGTTTGCACTGATTGCAACTCAGGCCTTCCTTCAACTGTGATCTTATAAACTCCTACAGTATCAGAAAATGGCAAATCAGTATCAATGCCTAATTGGTTTCTTTTGGCCTTGAGGGCAAATAATTCATCGAAAGCAATGTCAATTTCGTTATCCTCAGGCCATATTTCACGGTCGGTATATGACCCTGATAGTTCAGTTACTTTTAATGGAAGTTCGATTTCATAGTAGTTATCCTTAAAGTCTGTCCCAAGACGCACAAATGCACTTACGGCATCATCTTCCAAGTTTATACCATCATGTTCTTCTGCATGGAAAAACATCTTCAGCCTCTTGTAGCTTATCAAATCCGTGGCGAGATTTTTATATACAGCACGTGCGTCACGGTCCTTTAGCTCTTTTACTGTCAGTAAAAGTGATTGTTCATTTTGTTGCCTCAATATGGGCGAAGTATTGTCATAATCGCGTTCGATACCGGGAGGCAATACGTAAGGGATTTTGTCATCAGACTGAGTCCCGTTTTCTTCAATATTAACTACCGACACGTTAAACCCAGGGTCATAAGGTTCCGGAATTTCATATAGCCCTCTTTGATATAGGTTGCCATTGTATTTTCTCCATTGAGAGCCAACCAATTCAAACTTTGCAAGTCGCATCACAACAGGCTGGACGAAATCTGATGCATATACACGCATAAAGCGAATGGATTTGAAACCAGAGATATTACCCTGAACTCCGGTAGGCTGACGCACAGGGATACGGAACTGATACCAGGAAACTTCATCACCATTGACTATATTGGTTACTTTATCCACGATGAAGTTTCTTCCAATTTGGAGGCTACCCGGCTTCAGGTCAATTTCATATTCATAATACTCCTCTAAATCCGTGATGGTATTATCCCTATTTAAATCTTCATTGTCAGGTAGGTTAGTGCCAGAAGGAGTATAGGCGGCATTGGTGTTAGATATAATCGGGGAATTATTTTCTGTTCCATTGTAGTTTTTGTAACGTTCTAAAATTTTAGCATCCTTTTGATCTAAGTCATCTCCCAGATAATAATGGAAGTCATCTGCAGAAACATCCTGTAATATTCGATCTTTAGCATCAGGGGAAATTCCATTTAGCGCACTTACAAAATCCTGGTAATTTTCAAATGATGATTCCTGCTCACTTTTAAGCCCATCCATTCCGATATCCTGATTTGATCTGGCTTCAGAAGAATTATCAAAGGCATTGGTAAGATATTGCTGGGTTGTGACCCTACCCCAAGCTGTAGTGTCCATTTGCGAAGGATTCCCATCTGCTGGTAAACCATTCTCAAATCCATGCTTGTTATCCTTGATCACATCTTCTGAAATACTACCGAGATTGAAGACCAACTTTCCCCCGGTTATATTATTTTCATCATGAACCCCGTCAAGTACTTTGCCATTTTCTCCGGAGATAAATGGATCCATCAACCAGAAATCGATATACTCAATATTATTTTTATCAAAATCGACATCTGATGAAATGGCACGGGTAATACCTCCCCAATTCGTTTCAGGGTCGGGCAAAAACCCTTCATTTTCAAGGTTTGGATTAAAATTATATTGCCCTCGTTCTGATGGAAAATAGGCCAAATCTAGGGTTGTAAGGTTGGTATTTATTACCTGTTCATCCTGGTTTTGAAAAATCTCCTTTGGTGGGATCAATCGAACATAGTGGTTTCTTGTGTCTTCTTCAGTAATATTGGAAGGCCGTGATATACCAGTTCCTCGATAAAATATATTATCGATAACATACCATGCCATCTTGGCTCTTTTGAAACCAAGTCTAAGGTCATTGTTCAAAGCAGATCCTGAAGTAAACCTTCCATCATCCGTGATGGGCGTATGTGCCAGTTTCCAGTTAAGAATGTTATTTCCCAGATTGAATGGTGTAGCAGTAGCTTCAAAATCATCAATATATGAGGTCTCTTCACCATTTACAAAATTAGATGTGCCGGGACTTAACTGCGCTACCTCAGCATTGAAGGTGATATTTGAAGGGGCTTTTGTTTGGATGAATGGTAAGGCATCTACCATTTTTGTCAAGAATCGTGACTCCTTTTGTATATTGATATCCATTCCATATTTCATATTTCTAGTGGGCTCATTGCCAATGCTGACACGAGATATCAAGGGACGCTCATTAAGATATAAAAACGTACCGCCAATATTTATATCATCGCTCAGACGATAATCAAGCCTTGTTCCAAGCAGACTCCGTGATTGAAAGTTGAAAAGGTCAGCTTTTTCATAGGATACTTTAATAGGTTTTCCGGAATTGAGCACTGATTCATTTATAATGGTAACCCTACCACTATTATAATCCACACGATAATCCTGACCCTCCACAAGGGGAGTGTTACCCGCTGATACAATTACGGAGTTTTCAGAAATATTAATGCCAGGCAATATTATTTCTGATGATGACCCAGCTTGCATTCTGCCAGAAAGGAAAAATTTGTTTTTGCTCAATTCAAGTTCTGCATCTGCCTTGGTAGTATGGTAGAGTGTGTCATAGACATATTTATTGATGAGATTTGCCTCAGTATTTGGATCAAAGTATGATTTCAACTTACTACCAAACGGCTCCAATACCGGAAATACTATCAGGCCATTATCTTCGCGCACTGTAATGTTTGAGATATAGTCAAAATTTCCATCAGGCTGTGGGTCATTATTGGAATTTAACCTATCCAAGCCAAATAGCTGTACTAAAGGCACATCTTTTGTACGCTTGCCTTCGTGAAGGCTTGGGTTGTCAATACCTGATTTATCATCCCGATAGACAATTCGCAATTGAAATCCCTCTCTTGAGAGTTGAGAAGCATTCAGACTATAAATATTTTTCATCATCAAATCCCAGGTTGGGACTTTAACATCAATCTTGCTTGGCCTCAATAGTTTCAAAAAGATTGCTTGATCCTCTGGCCGGTTTTGATAGTCCTCAGTCAATTCACCAACTTTATACACTTGTCCATTGTAAGTATATTCATAGGCCACCGCTAAAACCTCATCATTTTGCAGCTTACGTAAAAGCGACAAATGTCCCATTTGTCGATTAATCGTATATTCTCGTTGATCAAGTTTTCTAGCAGCGGTTATACTTTCATAATCAGTAGCCTTATTGAAATTATATTGATTGGTGAGAATATCTGCTGCATTGTCGATACTTCTTAGGTTTGGATCCGCATTAATTTCAGCATACAAGTTGTTTGCATCATTCCTGTTTGCCCCGCCTTTTCCAGATCCTACTTTAGGGTTATTGTTCTGGTAGATTCTTTCTCCCTCGCCTAAATCCATGAATGCTAGAAAGTTTCTAAGCGTTTCAGTATTGTTTTGACGGTTGATAACATAAACTTCGACACGTGTGATATTGACTCCGGAGATAATCTGTGGAGTTCCTCTCAACCAGTTCTCGTAATTCTTTCTAAAAAAATGTCCAAGGAAATAGTGTTTGTTTTCTTCATATTCAGAAGCCCTAATTTCAAACTCCCTTCCTTGGCCGCCATCGGCCCCACTACCATTGATTTCTATTTCATCACTTTTACCTCGTTGTGTTGATAAAACGGATGTGATATCAAGTTTTCCAAAGCGAAGTAGAGTTTTCACACCGAAAAGATTCTGTGCGCCATTTATTAGGCTATTGTTCAATGGTAGGCTGACATTTCCTATTTCTATTTTTTGCAAAATATCTTCTTCGAATCCTGTGTATTCGACTTTTAGATTATTCTCAAAATCAAACGAATTATTGTTGTCAAAATCAGCAGTAATGCTCAGTTTCTCACCAATTTTACCCACCACGTTCATACTTATTTGTTGGTCAAACTCAAACCCGCCATTTCGTTGTTGGCGTATGGGAATTGATGGATTTTGGATCCTTTGCCACTTGCCTCCAAAGTCTAACATAACGAAACCATTGGGGCGAATGTCTACAAAACTACCTCCAAAAATCCTGTCGAAAGCCGGGCTCATATATATTGGGGGTATCAGCCTTCTGCCACTGATCGCACTTTCGCCATCCAGCCCTGAAGACATTTCTTTCCAATAGTTTTTGCGCATTTTGATACCATCCAATCGATTGTATTGCTCAAAATTCAGAATAGTAGGTGCTCTGTAGGGGACATCACCAAATTGCTCCCCTATAGTGTAGTGCAAGCTGGTATCCACTTCCACGTCAAGTTTTAGTGATTTAGGGTCTTTGAGTAAAAACGGGGAAGAACTATTGGGATATAAAATAGAATTGCTGGGGCGATCATCAAGGTCATAAATGGGGCTCCTCGATCTTTGGTATTCTTGAGCAGGCAACGGAACTTGGGTTGTATCTGCAAATATGGAATCCTTTGGAACAACCTGCTGGGCCCACCCATGGAAATAACCCAGTATTATCCATGGGGATAGTACTAATATCCGTATGCACCTGCGTTTATATTTGGTTGTTGATCTGTTTACCACCTGTCTTTGAAAATGATTTAGGCTTGCTTAAGCACTAATTTGATCAATTCTTCCAGAGAAATATCACTACCATATTTTTTTAATATTCCGTCAATACTTTTCTCTGCAATATTTTTAGTGATTCCCAATGTCAGCAACGCAGACAACGCTTCACTTCTCAACGCGGCACCACTTGACAGTGGTATTCCAGCTTCGATTCCCTCCTTCTGAATTTTGTCTTTTAGTTCGAGAATAATGCGATGCGCAGTTTTGTTGCCAATTCCTTTTACTTTCTGAATCACGGCCACATCCTCCTGAACAATAGCATGTCGGAGTTCCTCAACTGTAAGAGATGAATTGATCATCAGAGCTGTGTTAGCCCCTACACCATTTATAGATATCAATTGTAAAAAAGCCTGCTTTTCTTCTCTGTTAAAAAAGCCATATAGGGTATGTGCGTCATCTCTTATCTGCAAATGGGTATAAAGTAGGCATGAATCCATATCTTTCAATTGAGAAAAAGTATAGAGTGAAATCTTCACTTCATATCCAACTCCATTCACATCAACGATAACAAGAGTAGGGTCTTTATAAGTCAGAATTCCTTTAAGGTATCCTATCATTTTGGCTAGTGCTTAGGTCTGTTTTTTTTACCACATCAAAAGTCTTGATGATCGTATTAAGCTCTCTCATAAGGTCCCGCTGAGGTTTTCCCGGACTATATAAAAATGCTTCTACATAATAGAATTTGTTTGTTGTAGCATCTACCATGGCATAGCTGACAAAAGGTCCTCCCATATAGTAATTATTGATTTTCCAAAGTCCCTTCAACTCAACGGCAAAGTTTCCTTTAAAATTTATTTCATTCCTGAAAACGTCAAAATTCTTGGTCTCCGTGACCATATAGGATTCAGGATTCTCAGGCTTGTAAAGAATATAGGGCTTTGATAACTCTGTTCTCAATTTCAACAAATTGTCCAATGAAAACATTTGCTCAGAAGTATAAGGCGTTGAGGCTATAAAAATATTCTTGTCAATATCAGGGCTAAAACTCCTTAGCCAAATAAAATCTTTCCCTTCCATCGCTATTTCAAATCCAAACGGCACTTTCAGGTTGCACCCGAGTTTTTTCTCAATATGTGCTGAAATTCCTTTCTCTACTTTTGCCGCATATACCGAATTGTAAAATCGCTTGCCCTCTGCCTCTAAGAAATGGTCCAGTAACTGCTCTTTATTTTTAGTAATATTCTCAATCAGAATATCGCTAGTCTCCCCAAACAGATGCAGCACCTCTTGTCCACGGGCAAATTCATCCTGTTTGGCGAGCATAAACAGTGCTGGATCATTTCGAATCATCTTCAAGGAAGCGTCAGTAAAAAAGCTTTTCAACCTTCTGTTACCATTGCTTTTGTCACCCAACACAGTACAAATAATTATGTTCTTCTGTTTTTTTAGAATGCTTTGAAAGTCCTTTGGTCTGATGTGATTGAGTGAGAACATTGGCTCTTCCCTTGGAATATCTGGCACGGCTTTATGAAAAACTGCCTTCATCGTTTTTCCCAATTCTCCTTCCCACTGGGCACTGTCCATAACTAGGATAATCTCTCCCGGCTTGCCATTGGCTTTTGGAAGATTCCCTTTCAGTTTGGCGGTTTTGTCCAAATCGCAGGATGAGAGATAGATGATGGATATGAAGAACAATAAATACCGTGAAAAAACCATGACTGTACAGAAGATTTATTAGTGTTTCAAATTGTGAAATAACAACGAGTTTTCAAATAAAATGCGACCCGTAAACCAACAATACATCATCCAACTACCAACTTTTGCCCTGGTTGGATCTTATTTGACTTGAGGTTATTTAGTTTCTTCAACTTGTCTATGGACATATTATTGTATGCTTTTGAAATATCCCACAAAGTATCGCCCGGCTGAACAATATAATATTTGGTGCCATTCTCTACCACATGCTGCTTGGCCGCTGGTTCCTGTGGTTTGCTGCTGGCCACATAGGCATTTGGTACTAGCCAAATATTTAGTCTCTGCCCTATACGAATTGTATTACTTCTAAGACCATTCCACTTTTTAATATCAGATACACGTACATGATACCTGCTGGCGATTTTGCCCAACACATCCCCACTTCTAACCCGATGCACCACCTTTTCCCTTCCATAAGTGCTCCCAACAGTATTTCTAGCCAATTGCTCTAATTCTTTTTTTCCCGTTCTTGAGGCAGAATCTAAAATGGACGATTTGTTTTCATGGAAAAAAGATAGTTTATCAGAAGGGATTCTGATGGATAGGTACTTGCTGCCTTCAGGAATCGCTTTATGCTTCAGGGATGGATTCAATAAGTCCATATCTTCCATACAAACGTCTAGCATATCAGCCAATGTATTCAGGTTTAGAAAATTCTTTACCATAACGGTATCAGATGCAATAGGATACAAATATTCAGAATCATCCATAATGAAATTGTGCTCCTCTTGATAATTAAAAGTATAAGCAATTGCAACAAATTGTGGTAAGTACCCACGTGTTTCACGAGGAAGGTAGTTATATATATCCCAAAACTTCTTTTTGTAGCCCGACCGCCTAATGGCCTTTCTTACATTTCCCGGGCCGCAGTTGTATGCTGCCAATGCAAGTTCCCAATCTCCGAACATTACATATAGAGATTTTAAATATTTGGCCGCTGCTTCTGTGGATTTTACAGGGTCCATCCGATCATCGACATACCAGTCAGAATGCAGCCCGTATGAGCGTCCTGTATAATAAACAAATTGCCACAAACCTACTGCAGATGCCCAAGAGCGGGCAGTGGCTTTCAAGCCTGACTCAACAATCGCCAAGTATTTCAACTCATCCGGCATGTTGTGTTCTGCAAGTATTTTTTCAAAAATAGGGAAGTAGTAAGTACTTCTTCGGAGAACCATTTTGGTATACTCTCTGTCGCGTACAGTAAAATAATCCACAAATGACTTAACACGAGTATTGAACACTAATGGAATTTTAGTATCTATTTTGTCAATCCGAGAGGCAATTTCTTCGTAGGTAGCATCGGGGACATATTCATATGTATAGGACGGGACAAAAAGTGAATCTTTCCCTGTGTCGTTTTGAATAATATTTGCATGCACTAAACCCGTCAATGCCACTGGTACAGAAAGCACCAAAAATATAAATTTATAATTTAGTATTTTATTCATGTCAATTTCATTATTGAAATTGATTGGAACTACAACTATTGTTTTTAAAGCACAAAAATATTACTTAAAACAATTATCTATTGTATGCATCCGTGCAATAGATTTAATTAAAACCATTCAGAAATCTTTTAATTGTGAATAGTTTATGGTCTATTTCCATTGTAAAGTATCCAATCTTAATTGTTGTAACAAGCGACGACAATTGCACGAATTAAATGAATAATTTACTATTATTACCGTACAATTTATGGAATAAACGCACTTTTGCCACTAAAGACAAAATTACTTCCAAATGAATGGTGTTTGATGAAATGGAGCCGGAAAGTTTTTTGCCTAAAAAACTCCCTGAAAAAGAATTCCGGTGATATGCTGAATACAGAAATGTCTTATTGAGGCAGAAAATCACCGGAAACTATGACGATAAGGTATAGGTATCCAGCAATATAAAAATATTGGCAGGATTATTTTTTGTCCAAATCCTTTACGCTATCTTCAATTTCATCCTTAATCTCATTAGTCGCATTTTTGAATTCCTTTATTCCCTTCCCAAGACCTTTGGCCAGTTCTGGGATTCTTTTTGCACCAAAGAAAATCAACAGCACCATTAAAATTAGAAGGATTTCCCAACCTCCTAAACCTCCAAGAAATGCTAATTCAACGTTCATATCTATATGTTTTTAAATACCCTAAATTATCTAAATTAATTGCACAAAATTACTTTCAATTCTACATAAATACTAATATCCATGAAAAGATTTTAATGACAAGAATAGAATTATCTTTTTGCCAACCACAACTCAGGATCAAGTTTTTGAGTGTTTTTCCAAACCTGAAATTGCAGCTCTGAAACTCCATCGACATCAGTGTTCACCTCACCTATAACGTCGTTTCGTGCAATTTGATGTCCCATCTTGACATTTACTTTTTTGAGTTTGGCATAAACCGTAAAGTATGATCCATGCTGAACGATAACGACATACTTGAATTCACCTGGGACAATGGCAATTTTCTTAACCACACCATTAAAAACAGCCCTTACTTGCTCATCTTTTTTAGTTTGAATATTAACACCATCATTCGGCATTTTTACTCTTTTTAATACTGGGTGTGGATGAGTACCAAACTTTTCTGAAATAAACCCTGAAGACACTGGCCAGCTAAGATGTGATTTGCTTTGTTCAAATGAGCTAGATACATTTTTAACATCGACTTTTACTTCTGTAGATTTTTCATTTGCCGATGCTGTATTTTTTATTTCTTCCTTTAATAGTTTTGATATAAGGTTTTCTAGTTTTAGTATTTCACTTTTCTTTTTAGAAAGATCCTTGCTCAGCCTATTTTCCTCATTTCTTAAATTGGCAAAAACTTTATCCTGATCCCGCTTCATCTTGTCTAGACTTTCCTTTTCTTGCAACTGTTGGGCAAGCAAATTCTTTTTTTCTATTTTAGCATTTTCAAGAGTTGCTTTTTCTTCTCCAATTTCATTTTTTATTTCAGTAATTAATTTTACCTGGTTTTTGCGGGCAGAAGCATATTGTTCCAAATATTTGAAACGCATGTAAAACTGGGTTAAGCTACGAGAGGCAAATAAAAAAGAAAGTCGGTTGAATTCACTACTGGATTTGTACAAGGAATAAACCATTGAAGCATATTCTCTTTTTAAATTATCTAGGTCATTTTGCAGAGCATTGATCACACTTTCATCCTCATCAATTTTGGAGTCAAGAAACTTCAACTCTGTGGAATAAGCTTTTATTAGTTTTGTTTGGCTCTCAATCTGCTTTTTGATGGCATTTAACTGGCCAATGCTTGCTTTCTTTTTATTGGAAGTTTGGGCAAGAATTTGCTGTGTCTCCTTAATTTGGTTTTGGATTGAGGACTTCTCCTTTTCTAATTGATTCTTATTTTTTTGCGCATTAACATCAAAAAGAACAAATAGCTGAAATAAAATTATTAAGTAAATACAATTACTTAAACGCCTCATATTTTGATGGTATATTGAAAGGGAATTTCAATGGTTTGTCAGATATTTCAGCTTTGTTATGCTGTAGGTTTGTGCTGGTAACCAAAGGCCCTTTTTTAGCCTTGTAAGTTAAATTGATCTGACAAATTTTCGGAAAAAGATATGCCCCTGTCTCTTTAAATTCGCTATACTTGAGGGTCATAAAATTACTTGTCTGATTTTCATTGATCAAAACGGTCTCAATTTTTTTATTATCTGCCAAAACATAACTCTGAATATCTAGAGGCCCCGATTTTTGCTTTATCATAAAGTAGTTGTTCTCTTTTGCAATCTGGGTTTTTTGATCCAATGGCCTAGCAAGATTACCTAGCAAAATTGCCTGAATCAAATCGTAGTCGATCTTAAAATTGAAATACCTACTGATTTCGTCAAAATTGAATATATAGTACTCCTTGTCCATACGATTAATTACTATGGCAGTATCTTTCGTAATCATTATACGAGTAGCCTCAAGGCCTATAGATGGAGACACAGAAAACCATATCAGTGAATCCTTTTTGATCCGGATATTGGCATTGCCGTTTATAATCTTGTCCCCTTCCGCATACCGCACTTTTGTTTTGGCATTGAAGTAATCAAAATCAATTTCTTCGACATTTACATTACCTTTCTTTTTGGATTTAAATCCAACGATGTTCTTATTACATGACGATAAAAATACTGTTAACGCCAGAAGATATAGAGCATATTTTTTATTCATAAAGCTTACGGTCTGCGATTTTCTTATCTATTAATTCAGAAGTTTCATCCATTCCTTTTGCCTTCTGCCATTGCTTGACTGCCAAGTCAACGTCTCCCAATTTAAACAAAATATCTCCATAATGCTCCATGATGGTGCCACTTATTTCTCCATCAGCCAATGCCTTTTCTATATAGACCCTTGCTTCTGCATAGTCTCCCAATACATATAAAACCCATGCATGGGTATCCAAAAAGGTGGCATTGTCGGGGTTCCTTGAAACCAATTTGGTAGACATTTTACGTGCCAAATCCATCTTTTCTTTTCTCAGAGATAAAAAATAACTGTAATTATTGAGTACATGATCATTATCAGGATCGTAGGCCAACGCTGCATCATAAGAGGCATCGGACTTTTTGTATTCTTTTAGGTTATTGTAGGCATCTCCCAGCTGAGCATTAAAATATGACTTCAATTCCTCATTGGCCACGGCAAGCTTTTTCCCTCTCTCCAGCACTTCAATTGATTCTTTAAATTCATTTTTGGCTATGTAAGCAGAGCCCAAGAACCAGCATATGCCTGCTTGGTTTGGAAACAATTCTAGAGCACGTTCTCCATCACCAATTGCATCATCGTACTTTCCTAATTTTAATTCTGTTTGTAGTACATTTTGCCAGGTGCCAAAATTAGATGATCCGAGACTAATGGCTTTTTGATATACTTCTAGTGCTTTTTCATCCATTCCGAGCCGCATATTCAAATCTCCATTTATCTCATATGACTTAGGGTCGTCGGGATGAGCGACCATTATTTCATTTCCCAGATTAGTGACTAGTTGTTGCAAACTATCGTTAGGAAGTTTCTGGATCAGCCCTGCCAATACCTGTATTTTGGGCTGGATATCAAGTTCGGAATCGGCAAATGCCCTGTTGAGATAAGTGTTCGACTTTTCCATATCCCCGTTTTTTCTATAATAATCGGCAAGTATGAGCAGGGCCCTCGCATTGTCGGAATAGTTATTGACGACGTCTTCAAGATATGGAATTGCTTTTTCACTCTGGTCGTTAGAAATGAGTATGTCGGCAAGTAAAACTACATATTTAGCTTCCCCCGGATGGGTATCAATTAACCTTTTCCCTTCGGCAATGGCCTCATCTAACTTGCTCAGTTTTAGGTACAATTTTTGCTTTTGCGCAATTACCTGTTCATTAATTCCAAATTTTTGTTCGATGCGATCATAAATCTGCAATGCTTTGTCATAATCATCTTGATAAATATAAATAGCGGCCAATTCGAATAAATAATCATCAGCATTTTCACATTTCTGGATCATGTTTTCATAAGCTGTGGCAGCATCCACAAAATTAGATTGCTTGGTATAGATTTCTGCTAGCAACAAATAATAGTATTTATTGGATTCATTTAGCTTTATGGCCCTTTCAGCGTTAAATATGGCTTTCTCCTGATCGCCTTGCTTTAGATAAATCTGTGAAATTTTATAATATGCCGCAGCATCGGCAGGATCTAACTCAAGAGACCTCTGGTATAAAACAAACGCTTTTGCATAATCCTCCAAGATGTAGTATTTCTCTGCTTCTGCATGATACATTTCTGCTTTTCTCTTATCTTCTGGAGTGGCAGGGAGAGGTTCTTCAACAATTACTTTTTTATCCTTTTTCTTTTTTCTTTTTTGGGCATGCACATCTAAGTTGGAAATCAGCAATGCTGAAACCAAAAAAAGAAAAATTATTTTTATAAACCCACTTTCTTGCATACTTGTAACTGTCAAAATTGTGAAATGGTGTTATAATCCCCAACGCTCAAATCAGTAGACTTCCCTTCAAAAGTAACGAAATTACCAAGCATGGAGTTAGCCAGGTTTGCGTTTTTAATAAAGCTTTCTTTCTGAATGATAGAATTTTGTATTCTGGATTCGCTAATTTTTGTGTTATCTCCTATTGAAACGTAAGGACCAATAACTGCATTGTCTATTTCTACATTATCGCCCAGATACACCGGTTCAATCAAAATAGTATTGCTTGTCTTAGAAGATTGGCTCAAAAGCCTCTTATTTTCCATGAAATTAAAATAAGATTGATGCGTATCGACTGTTGCCTGCTTATTGCCGCAATCAAGCCATGCATCTACCTGACCGGGAATGAATTTCGTTCCCTTTTCTTTTAAAGTATCTAGCACGCGTGTCAGTTGATATTCGCCGCTATCTGTTATTTCATTATCCATTAGTGCCTTAATTTCCTCCCTTAACTGGCCACCGTTTTTAAAATAATAAATTCCAATTATGGCAAGGTCAGAAATAAAATCAGCTGGTTTTTCTACAAAAGCCTCAATTTTTCCATGGGAATCCAACTTTACAATACCAAAGGCAGAAGGGTCTTCAACTTGATGCACCCAAATGATTCCATCTTGTTCTGCGTCGAGCTTGAAGTTGGCCTTGAACAAAGTATCTGCAAATGCTACAATTGTTCTTCCTTCTAAAATGTCTGCTGCACAATATATGGCATGTGCTGTGCCCAATGGCTTGTCTTGATAAAAAATATGTCCTTTTGCCCCTAACTTTGCCGCAATTTCAAGCAACTCTTCTTCTACAGTTGTACCAAAACTCCTACCAATGACAAATCCGATATTTTCTACTTTTGTATTGCAAACTTCCACAATGTCATGAACAAGCCAATACACGATTGGTTTGCCGGCAATAGGAATCAATGGTTTTGGAGTGGTAAGTGTATGAGGGCGCAATCTTTTGCCTATCCCAGCCATGGGAATTATTATATTCATAAATCAATTATAATGCACTAAGCGGAAACCAATAAACTCTCTTTTTCTGAACAGAACCACAAAAGTAGGAATTAATTTCAATTTAATTGGAGTTTTTTCCGCTCGAGAAGGTACACCACAAAGGCAAAAACCAGAATGGGTATCTCTTTCAGTAGTTGGGAGGCTACTTTTGACGAAAGGTCTATCTGCCAACCAACAGCCAGTAGAAATACTGCCAGCAATAAATAAAGGCCGAATCTTTTAATATCGTAATTCACCGGAAAATGGTGTCTTCCAGTGAAATATGCAAATGCACACATATATATGTAAACAAACAAGGTAGTAATGACACTGCCTTCATATCCAATATGTGGAATCAATAAATAATTAAGCACTACGGTTATAAAAGCTGCCGAAACAGAAATCATGGTACCAAAATATGTTTTGTCCTCAACTTTGAACCAGATGGATAGGTTATAATATAATCCCAAAAACAAGCTAGCCATCAGAAGTATGGGCACGATATGGAGCGCGGTCCAATAAGCTTCATCTCGTAGAAATATGTGCTTTATAATATCCAGATTCAGGCTAATAGCTAGCACAGAGAAAAGCCCAAAAATCCCGAAATACAGAAATACGTTTGCATATGTGTTTTTAGCATTCTTATCGTTAGATTCTCTAAAGAAAAAAGGTTCGGCCGCATAGCGGAATGCCTGGATGGCCAATGTCATTATCATAGATATTTTATAACACGCACCAAAAATCCCAAGCGCTTCTTGATTATTAAAACCCGCATAAAATCCATCAGGAAGTATTTTTTTCAACATCATCCTGGAGAACATCTCGTTGAAATTCCCTGCTAATTGTGAAAGCAACAGAGGGAAAGCATAAATCATTATTGGCTGCAACACCTTATAATTAATGACCAATCTGGCTTTTCGGATTACACCCACCATCAGGACAAGGTAACAGGCATTTGCAATGAGGTTGGAAATAAATACATATTCTACATTGTAAGATGGTTTATAGACATAGCCCACTAAGCCTTTAAACTGAGGCAGAAAATTGCCTGCCCACACATTTTTACAGAAGTAAAGGAAAAATAAATTGAGTCCTAAATTCAAGAAAATATTGATCAGCTTGTATGTGGCAAACTGCTTTGCTTTTCGTTCATACCTCAACTTGACAAAAGGAATGGCCATTAAAGAATCGATAGCGATGATTGCCGCAAACCAATAAACATACCTTTCCTGTCCATGAAATTCTAACCAATTTACAATAGGTGTTGCCGAACTAACGAGCAGAATGGTCAAAAGAATTGTTGTGATCAGAACGGAGGAAAAAACATTGCTATAAATTTCCTTTTCTCCGTCGCTTGATTTGGAGGTAAACCTGAAATAAGCCGTCTCCATTCCATAGAGATAGAGCACATTCAAAACTGCAACATACGAATATAGCTCAGTGACAATGCCATATTCTTCTACCTGTAAAATGGCGGTAGAAGTGTAAAAAGGAACGAGAATGAAATTGATTGCCTTGCCGATAATGCTGCTCAGTCCATAGATGGCAGTTTCGCTGGCAAGCTGTTTGAATTTGCCCACTAGCAGTTATTCCCCTTTAAAATCCGGCTTGCGCTTTTCCAGAAATGCCGCTGCACCTTCTTTGAAATCCATGGATTTACAACAGTTTGCAAAGCTATTTGCCTCTATTTGATACCCATCTTCTTCTTTTGAAAAGACAGCGTTAGCGCAGTTGATCACCATGCCGATGGAGAGCGGGGCATTTTTAAAAATTTTATGTAAAATATCCATGGACTTTTGAAGGCCTTCTTCCTTTGTGGGGGCCAAATGGTTTACCAATCCGTTGGCAAGGGCCTCTTCTGCACCAATCATTTCTGCTGTTAGCATCATTTCCAGAGCTTTTCCTTTGCCAATGATCTGGGTAAGCCTTTGTGTGCCTCCATAAGCCGGAAGAATGCCCAAACTTACTTCTGGAAGACTAAATTTCGCATTTTCTGTGGCGATGCGAATATGGCATGCCATGGCCAATTCACATCCTCCTCCTAATGCAAAACCATTGACCAAGGCAATGATGGGCTTTGGGCAGTTTTCAAACAAATCAAAAATTTCTTGCCCTCTTTCAGAAAATTTCCTGCCATTCAACTCATTAAGTTCGGTGAATTCAGAAATATCAGCCCCAGCAACAAACGCCCTTTTTCCTGTTCCCGTGATGATAACCCCTTTGACCTCATCGTCCATTAATAAGTTTTCGACGCAACTCTTTAGCTCAGAAAGCGTCAAGGAATTGAGTGCGTTTAACTTTTCGGGACGGTCTATAGTAACAGTTAGAATTCCGTCTTCCAGAGTTTGAATAAGATTTTTATAATTTGACATAATCAATCAGGCAAGTTTCAAACAAATATAACGGTGCATTTTATATTCTCAAATATGAAATACCTAACAAGGCCTTTTAAATGTGCGTTCATTTATTGTTCTTTGTCCCAAATTTGGCTGAAACAATATTTACAGCTATTCTAATAATCTAAATATTAATTATAATGTCATATTTATTTACTTCTGAATCAGTTTCCGAAGGACATCCCGATAAAATATCCGACCAAGTATCTGATGCAATCCTTGACCATTTGATAGCTGCCGACCCCGAATCTAAAGTGGCGGTGGAAACTTTGGTCACTACAGGATTGACAGTAATTAGTGGTGAAGTTAAAACCAATGCGTATATCGACGTGCAACAGGTGGCTCGAAAAACCATCGAAAAAATTGGGTATACCAAGGGTGAATATATGTTTGACGCTAATTCATGCGGAGTAATCTCTGCCATCCATGAGCAGTCTCCAGACATTAATCAAGGAGTGGAGCGTATAGGAGAAATGGAGCAGGGTGCCGGAGACCAAGGAATGATGTTTGGCTACGCCACGAATGAAACGGAGAATTATATGCCTTTGGCTTTGGATCTATCCCACATGATTTTGATTGAGCTAGCCAACTTGCGTAGAGAAGGAAAGATCATACCCTATTTAAGACCGGACGCCAAATCTCAGGTTACAATTCAGTATGATGACAATAACAAACCTGAAAAAATAGATACCATCGTAGTTTCTACCCAGCACGATGACTTTGATGATGAGCCTGCTATGCTTGCCAAAATTAAGCGGGATGTCATCGATATTTTGATTCCAAGGGTAAAAGCTAAGTTATCCCATGAAATCCAAGCCCTTTTTGGGGATGACATCAAGTATCATGTAAATCCAACAGGTAAGTTTGTGATCGGAGGGCCTCATGGAGATACAGGATTGACCGGAAGGAAAATCATTGTAGATACCTACGGAGGGAAGGGTGCTCATGGAGGAGGAGCATTTTCTGGAAAGGATCCTTCAAAAGTGGACAGATCAGCTGCTTATGCCACAAGGCACATAGCCAAAAACTTAGTGGCCGCAGGAGTGTCCGATGAATTGTTGGTGCAAGTATCTTACGCCATTGGGGTGGCAGAGCCTATGGGAATTTACATCAACACTTATGGCACTTCAAATGTTAAATTATCAGATGGTGAGATTGCTGAAAAAGTAGGTGAAATATTTGACATGCGCCCCGCAGCAATTATCAAAAGACTAAAACTAAAAGAACCTATCTATAGCCATACGGCATCTTACGGGCACATGGGCAGAAAGCCAGAGACTTTGGAGCTTACCTTTCATGTAAATGGATCGGATATGACTAAAACTGTTGAGACTTTCACCTGGGAGAAGTTGGATCATGTTGATCGTGTGAAAGAAGTGTTTGGGCTGTAACCCTTTAAGATTTTGACATTAAAAAAAGGGGCTTAAGCCCCTTTTTTTAATGTGCCATTATTTTATCCTTGTGTCGAATTATTTGTTTTTTCAATGCCTCCAAAGCAAGGTCTGTTGCTTCTTCAAAAGACTTGGCCTTTTCCTTGGCAAACAATTGGTTCTTGGGAATATTTAATTTTATTTCGACAATTTTGTTCTCCATATTGTCATCCTTATCGAGACGCATAAAGACTTCTCCATCAATTATCCTGTCAAAAAACTTATCTAACTTGTCAGCCTTTTTTTGCACAAAATCAAGTAGTTTTTGATCTGCGTCAAATCGGATAGAATGCATTTGTAACTTCATAATACACTTTATTTAAATTAAAAATAATTAAGCTTTTGGATGCGCCTGGTCAAATACTTTTTTGATTTTTCCAAGCGAATTGTGTGTGTAAACTTGTGTCGCGGCCAGACTTTGGTGTCCGAGCAAATCTTTCACCGCATTTAGATCTGCTCCCCTCTCTAACAAATGTGTTGCATATGTATGTCGTAAAATATGTGGGCTTTTCTTATCAATCGCAGTTGCTGTCAAGCACTTCTTCACAATCCTCTGTATCATCATCGGGTAGCTTTTGCTTCCCTTATTAGATACGATCAGATATGCATTAGCGTTACCGGAAAACGCATCATTTTTCATGAAAATATAATTCTTAATCAAGATTGCGAGCGGGCGAGCTATCGGAATGATCCTTTCTTTGTTTCGTTTACCCAAGACCTTTATAGAATTTTGATCTAAATCAATATCTGATTCTTTTAATTCAATTAACTCACTGAGCCGGATGCCAGTGCCATAAAGCATTTCCATAACCAAAATGTCTCTCTTTTCCATGAAATCATCTTCTTCAGGATTTTTATCCAAGATATCCATAAGGTCCTGCTCACGGATGAACTGGGGAAGATTTTTACTGGTTTTGAGATTTGTAAATTTCGAGACTGGGTTAGACGCTACTACACCCTTCTTTAAGAGAAACTTGTACAGAGAGCGTAAAGTTACCAACTTACGATTAATGGTTTTTTCACGCAATCCACTTTCCGATAGGGAAATGATCCACTCTCTTATAATGGCATGATTGGCGGCTTCAATGGGAGTTTCTGGATAATTGGAAGCCAAAAACGACTGTAATTGGTTCAAGTCGTTTTGATATGAAATGAGGGTATGGGAACTATACCGCTTTTCGTAATGTAGAAAATTCAGGAATACTTTTATCATGTTTATTCAACTTGGGAAACCCTTGTTGAATAAACATAGAAAGAATGAATTTAAAAACTAAATTTTTCTAGTAATTTTCTCTAGCGTACATCTTCTCCTTGTAGGCAGCTTTGATTTTTTCTGCCCTACGAGTTACAGATGGCTTTTCAAAGAAATTTCTTCCACGGATTTCTTTCAAAATCCCAGTTCTTTCGAATTTCTTTTTAAAGCGCTTTAACGCTTTGTCGATTGACTCGTTTTCCTTTACGTTGATAATAATCATCTAACTATTTTTTACTCGTTTTTAAAATCGGAGCGCAAATATAGAATTTCTTTTTCCTTTGAGCAAGACACGAATAGCAATTTTATTTTTTCATGGATTTAACATGGCTTTTTGAGTCAGTTTTACCTGTCAACCTTGCTAATATCTAAGGGGA
>JAUHYU010000058.1 GCA_030426345.1 Bacteroidia bacterium | reverse complement strand
GCTCCTGATTGTTCGTTGACTACCGTTCTGGAAAAACTTGCTGAAACCGGAAACTCACCAAGAAAGGAGCTGGTAATATTGCTCAAGCCCAAACCCATTAATTCATTATTGGCTGATACTTTATAATTTTTTCTCTTGGCTTGGACGGTTTTGGCGATAGAGATTGATTCCATAAAACTTACCAAAGATATGATCAGGGCTAGGGGAAAAAGATTGCTGATATCCTGAAGTGTAATATTTGGCGTGGAAAAATGAGGCAATCCATCAGGAACTACACCTACGATGCTTACTCCATTTTTATCCAGTCCGAGCAGCCAAACAGCAATGATCCCCATGACAACGAGTATTATTGGCCCGGGTATGGATTTGTTGAGCTTTCTCAATACCACAAGCATGATGATGCTCGCAATACCTGTGAAGACTGTGGATAGATTAGCCTGGCCAATATGAGCGGTTATTTGTACTATCACTTCATGAATCAAGTTGCTATTGGTCATATCGATGCCAATAAGATGCTTTACCTGACTAAGCCCAATAATGATTGCCGCCGCTGAAGTGTACCCGCTAATGACCGGTTGCGACAACAGATTGACCAAAAAACCCATGCGAAATAAACCGAAAAGCAATTGTAGTATGCCAACAACCATAGCAAGCAATATGGCTAGTTGTATGTATGCGTCAGTTCCGGCAGTGGCCATTTTACCAACCCCAGCACCAATAAGCAGCGAGATCATAGCAACAGGTGCGACGGACAATTGCCTGGAAGTTCCAAAAATGGAATAGGCTACCTGTGGCAAAAACGATGCGTATAATCCATATATCGGAGGTAATCCTGCCAGCATAGCGTAGGCCATTCCTTGCGGTACCAACAATACTCCGACAGTGAGCCCAGCCCAAATATCACCTTTCAGGTCGCTTTTGCGATATGTTGGGAGCCACTCTAAAACAGAAAAATACTTTTTGATGTGCACAATTCCACGTTGTGATGTCGACAAAATTACCCGCCGAATCTAAGCAATTCTGTGGTAAAGGCTATATGATTAAGTAGAATTTATCCATGGATTTTATAGGGCTTTTTCTGATTCTACTTCGGTAGAGGGTATGGCATCTGAACCAACTGCTTCCTCCTCATGCTCATTAAAAAATTTCTTTTGAAAAACCAAAATGATACAAACCCCAACAAAAATAGAAGAATCGGCAATGTTGAAAATTGGCCAAAGCGACATATAATCTCCACCAAAAAGAGGTACCCAATCTGCCACCCTTCCTTCCCAGATATCCACATAAAACATATCAATGACCTGGCCATGAAACCATGGTGTAGGAACATTCGCAGGGACATTTCCTTCGAGGAGTACGCCATAAAATGTACTGTCGATCACATTGCCCACGGCACCACCTAATATTAATGCAATGCACCAACAAAGCCCTTGCGGCACTTCTTTTTTTATAAGGTTAAAAAGATAAAACCCGATGCCAACCATGGCAATAAGCCTAAAAGTAGTCAAAGCCAACTTACCAAACTCTGCCCCGATCTCTAAACCAAACGCCATTCCGGGGTTGACTGTGTAATGAATTTTAAACCATTCCCCAAAAACCGGAATCTCGTGCCCCAAATCCATATTATAATAGACCAATAATTTGACGACTTGGTCAATGATAATGATTCCGATGGTGAGCAAATAAAATTTAAAATACTTCATTCTTATGTCTTAGTTCTTTTGCAGATTTAATTCTTAACGGTCGGATTTCAATTGGGTTTTACAACTGCTACATTTAGCTTCACCACGATATTGTCTATCTCTATTTCCTTATAATTTTCTACTCCATTCACTACTTCTAGCTGAAGAGCCTGTGTTTCCACACAGATGTAATCGCGGTTGTGCTGAATGCTTTCTGTCACGATAGAATTGGCATCGTCTACGACCACTTTTATTTTGTCCTGGACTTCCAACCCAAGTTCCTTACGCAAATTTTGAATGCGGTTGACTAGGTCACGGGCGATGCCCTCACGTTGCAATTCTTCCGAAATATGAATATCTAAAGCCACGGTGATTCCTCCTTCTGTGGCAACAGTCCAGCCCGGAATATCCTCAGATTGGATCATTAGATCGTCTGGCCCTAAGGTTATCTTTTGGCCTTTTACTTCCAATTCTAATGCTCCCGAAGTTTCAAATCCAGCAATTGCTTTCTGATCAAGTTTTCCAATCTGTTGGGACAATTCTTTCATCATCTGGCCATATTGCTGTCCCAGTTTCCTGAAATTTGGCTTGGCCTTTTTGACAATAATACCTGAAGTGTTGTCCACATATTCTATGGATTTTATATTTACCTCATTGAGGATGATATCTTCAACAGCTTGAATCTGTGTTTTTGTTTTAGCGTCGAGCACCGGTATCAAAATACGTGAAAGCGGTTGACGAACTTTGAGCTTGTGCTGCTTGCGCAAGGAATGTACCAGTGAAGAAATATTCTGTGCCAAATCCATTTGTTGCTCCAAATCCTTGTCGACAAGAGCGGTATCGGATTTTGGGAAATCCGTCAGGTGTATGGATTTTGAGCCCTTTTTATCCTCCAAAGTAAGGTCTAGGTACAACTTGTCCATATAGAACGGTGCGATTGGAGATGCCAACTGCGCCACAGTCACGAGGCATGTATGCAATGATTTGTAGGCGGTTTTTTTGTCAGCATTCAGCTCTCCTTTCCAAAATCGTTTCCTATTGAGCCGCACATACCAATTGCTGAGATCATCGATTACAAAATTCTGAATGGCTCTAGCTGCCCGTGTTGGCTCATATTCGTCATAAGCGCTATCTACCTGAGCAATGAGCGAATTTAATTTAGAAATAATCCATCGATCACTTTCTGTTTGGGTATAATAGTTTGATGGGTCTTCCTGCCAGTCAAAATTGTCAAGGTTGGCATACAAGGCAAAGAATGAATAGGTGTTTTGTAGCGTGCCAAAAAACCGTCTTTGCGCTTCTATAATTCCGTTGACATCAAATTTCAGATTGTCCCATGGGTTTGAATTGCTGATCATGTACCACCTGGTTGCATCCGGGCCGTGCTCAGCAATGGTTTTGAAGGGGTCAATTGCATTGCCCAAACGCTTCGACATTTTGTTGCCATCTTTGTCTAGGACTAAACCGTTGGCGATCACATTTTTGAAGGCAACACTATCAAACAACATCACTGCGATGGTATGCAACGTGAAAAACCATCCACGAGTTTGATCAACACCTTCTGCAATAAAATCTGCCGGATATTTTTTCTTAAAAACCTCCTCATTTTCAAACGGATAATGCCACTGCGCATAGGGCATAGATCCGGAATCAAACCAAACATCTACGAGATCCGGTTCCCGAAGCATTTTTTCCCCGGATGGAGACACGAGAAAAATATTATCAACATAGGGCCTATGCAGATCAAAATCGTCAGGAATCTGCTCTTGCATATATCCCGCTTCGATGGCCTTTGCCACTTCTTCTTTCAGCTCTGCTATGGATCCTATGCATATTTCTTCCTTGCCATCGTCAGTTCTCCAGATGGGTAGAGGAGTACCCCAAAATCTAGATCGGCTCAAATTCCAATCTACAAGATTTTCCAGCCAGTTTCCGAATCTTCCGGAACCAGTAGATTCCGGTTTCCAGTTGATAGTTTTATTGAATGCTACCAGCTTGTCTTTGTAGGCCGTGGCTTTAATAAACCATGAATCCATGGGATAATACAACACCGGCTTGTCGGTGCGCCAGCAATGCGGGTAGGAGTGAACGTATTTTTCTACTTTAAACGCCTTGTTGTCTTCTTTTAGCTTTATGGCGATAAGTACATCTGTTGGTTTGTAGTTGGGATCATTTTCATCTTCTCCGGTGTAATTTTTCACATACATCCCGGCAAAGTCTGTGATCTCCTTTACAAACCTACCTTGCTTATCTACAATAGGAACGTCATTGCCATTTTCATCTTTTACAAGAACTCCCGGCACATTATTCTTCACACTTACCCGATGGTCATCTGCCCCGAAAGTCATAGCCAAATGAACTATTCCGGTACCATCTTCTGTAGAAACAAAGTCACCTGCCAAAACCGTAAATGCCGGGGCAGGTAAAGCTACATATGGTAAAAGCTGTTCATATTCCATGCCGACCAAGTCGGTACCCTTGTATTCCGCAACGATAGTCCAGGGAATTAATTTATCGCTTTGCTTATATTCATCAAAACTCAAATTCTCGGCCTTGCCATCAAAAAAAGAGGCAACCCGATCCTTAGCTAATATTACCTGAACAGGAATAAATGTATATGGATTAAATGTCTTTATTTTCACATAATTGATGTGCTCACCAACAGCCAATGAATTATTTGCCGGTAAAGTCCATGGAGTGGTAGTCCAGGCAAGGAAGTAATCATTTTCTGTTCCTTTGATCTTAAACTGTGCTACAAGTGAAGTGTCTTTGACATCTCGGTATGCTCCTGGCTGGTTGAGCTCATGGGAACTGAGACCAGTACCTGCAGCTGGCGAGTATGGCTGGATGGTGTAGCCTTTGTACAATAAGCCCTTGTCGTAAAATTTCTTTAAGAGATACCAAAGCGTCTCCATGTACTTTCGGTCAAACGTGATATATGGGTCGTCCAAATCTACCCAATACCCCATTTTTTCCGTAAGATCGTCCCACTCGCCCTTGAATTGCATTACCGCTTCGCGGCACTTCTGATTATATTGCTCTACAGAAATCTTCTTGCCAATATCTTCTTTAGTGATCCCAAGTTGTTTTTCTACCTGAAGCTCAACTGGCAGCCCATGTGTATCCCATCCACCTTTTCGCTCTACTTTGTATCCTTTCAGTGTTTTGTACCTACAGAAAATATCCTTTACTGCTCGGGATATAACGTGATGAATTCCCGGAGTGCCATTCGCAGATGGAGGCCCTTCATAAAACGTGTACGCTTCATGTCCCTCGCGGTTTTTAAGCGTGGCCTCAAAAATATTGTTTTGTTTCCAATGTGAGAGCATGTCCACTCCCACTTGTGCTAAATTCAGATTTTTGTTTTCCCTATACTTCACGCTAAAATAATCTTGGTCAATTATTTATCAATTTGGACATTTTCCTTTTTTCCAACACCATTGTGGCGTACCTGTAATCTTGCCAAGTTGATTTCTTCATCTTCATCTTCCTGGTAAAATTCATCGTAATGTTCGATCAACGGATGAGCATTTTCTTTACGCTTGCCGTCATCAAATACCATGAGTAAGGCTGGTAAAACGACAAGGTTGGCAAACATAGCTATTAATAAAGTAGTTGATGTAAGTACACCCAACATCTTAGTGCCTACGAAATCAGAGCCACTAAAAATGATAAACCCTGCAAATAGCACCACCGAAGTATAGATCATGCTTGCTCCTGTTTCCCGGATACTCCTACTTATAGCCAATGGAACAAAGAAATTACAGTTGAATAGTTCTTGCCGGTATTTTGCCAAAAAATGAATGGAATCATCGACTGAAATTCCAAATACCACGCTAAATATTAATACCGTGCTGGGACGCAGGGGAATGTCAAAATATCCCATCAACCCGGCAATCATGATCAAAGGAATAAGATTGGGGATCATGGAAATAGCGATCATTTTGGGACTTCGAAATAACAGACCCATGATAATAGCAATGATGATAAATGCCAGTACCAGACTTTTCTTAAGGTTTTTCACCAAAAATTTATTGCCTTTTACAAAAAGCAATGTAGTGCCGGTAGCCTTGGCTTGAATGTCTGTATCCTTAAATATTTCGTCAATTTTTTTATTTACTACGTTGTCTAGCAAAGAATCGAGGCGAATTGATCCTATGTCTGCGACTTTTAGGGAAATTCGCATAGTTTGCTGATCTTCATCCACAAATGTTCTCAATGCATCGCTTTGGGTCTTGTCTCCTGAAAAATACCGAAGGATAAAATTTCGATCGGATTTAGTTGGTAAGGAATAGTAATCTGGATTGCCATTGTAAAATGCCTGTCGGGATGCTTTGAGCATGCTTACAATAGAAACAGGTTTAGAAAAGACTTTCTGTTCACTTAAAAAATCTTCCAACTCGCTGACTTTTGTCAAAAAGGATTGACGCAATACACCTTTTTTCTTGCCGGAATCCACTACGATTTCTAATGGCATAATCCCACTGAAATTTGCTTCAAAAAATGCTAAGTCTTTTTTAATCTGACTGTTGTCGGGAACGTCATCCACTATAAACGTGACGGCCTGAAGTTTGAAAACACCAAACGCAGCGATGATCAAAATAATACCCGTAAAAACAAAAACACGGTATCTATGCCGATGCACCAGAAGGTCAAGGGCAGTCAGGGTGGTATCAAGCGCTTTAAATTTCAGATGCTTCAGTTGTTTGCCATGAGGAATTGGCAAATAGCTGAAAACTGCCGGAATCAAAATAATGCTGACTAAAAAAGTCGCCATGATATTGATGCTGGCCACTAAACCAAATTCCTGCAAGTCTTTTATCCCGGTAAAAGTCAGGACAATAAACCCAACTGCTGTTGTAAAATTGGTGATCAAAGCTACCAAGCCAATTTTGCGGATCACGTGGCTCAACGCGCGGGCTTTATTACCGTGCTTACTGATCTGTTGATGGTATCTATTGAGCAGATATATGCTGTTTGGTATACCGATGACTACAATTATTGGCGGAAGCAAACCTGTCAGTATCGTAATTTTATAGTCGAAAATACCCAGTGTACCCATGGACCAAATCACGACTACAATGATAATGATCAATGGAAATAGCACCGCATCCCATGATCGGAAGAAAAATAACAATATGAAAGCTGTAACCACAAGGGAAAGTATCAGGAACATTCGGAGCTCCACTTTTACACTTCCATTTACTTCTGTCCGGATATATGGAAGCCCGACGTACCGCATTTCGATCTCTGAGTTTTCACCAAATGCATGCGCTACTTGCGCTATATCATTTATAACAACATCGCGCTCTTTAGTATTTAATATTTTATTGTCGATGGAAAGCAGGATAAAGGTCGCTCCATTTTCCCTATTGATAATTTGGTCACTAAAAAATCTTTGATCCAGAGCTACTTTGAGCAAACTATCAAGTTGTTCCTGTCCGTCAGGGATTTCTGTAAAAATAGGCTCTAAAGTAAACTTTTTTTCTTCGGTGTCTTTGACCAGCGATTTGAACAATGGTATGGAAACTACCTGCTTTACGCCCCTCATCGTGAGCAGCTCATCGCTCAGGTATTTGAACCTCCTGAAGTTGTCTACCTTGTAAAGTGCAGAGTCCTTGATTCCTATGGCCAGCACATTTGCATCTTCCCCAAAATTTTCCTTAAATTTTGTGAAGTACACCATCTCTGGATCGTCGGCGGGAACGGGTGTGAAATAGCTATAGGTATAGTGGACATCCTTGGCTTTATAGGCCATAAATATTGTGATTACCCCCAATATTATGATTAGGGGTAAGCGATGCTTAAGAACTATATGTGCTAATTTGGTCCACATTTTAAAACAAGGTGCAAATGTAATCAAATTTGGGATTATCCTTAAAAATTGATTGAATTGTTTATGAAGCACTTAGCCACAAAAATATTGCTTTTTTTGTCAGTTTTTTTTCTGTAAAACCATGGATTTACAAAGGCTTTTTTGCATTGTAATTCAGCTAAAAATATTAGAGGGTGAGGATCGTCGACGTACATTTTTAGTAGAGTCACCTATTTTTTTGATATGTTAGAAAAGCATCAAAAATCCATGACTTTGTGTGTAAAATACTTGTTGGCTTGCTGGGGCGCATACCTCGGTTATCAAAGCGGTGTAAGAACCCTTCCAAAAGGTCACTATACCAGATAATCGCTTTACAATCATATTTTTCTTTACGTTACATTAAGCGGTCAAAATCCATTGGTATTTGCATCTTATCTATATTTGGTGGGTATTCTAATTCGGTGTTGATAAAATCAGATAGAAGATGAAGGGTTTATTTTTGGTATTTGCGTTCGTATTGCTTTTGGTTTATACCAATGCTGATGCGCAACGCTACAGAAATAAAAGCACCCTTGGAAGTGCAGAATTGGTAAAATTCATTGCCACCAAAGATGGAGACGTGCTGGAATTTAACTGGGAAATAAAATCAACCCGTGATATCAAATCGATAGAAATTCAAAAGGGAAATATCCGTACCAAGTCTGTAGAGTGGGAAACAATAAAAAGCATAACAGATGACGATAAAAAATACGTCGACTTCCTGCCAAATCTAGGCAAGGTATTTTACAAATTGATCCTCACTGACGCCAGTGGAGAAACAAGTGAATATAATCCAATATTTAAGGTCAAAAAGGACGGATTGACAGCCTTATAAGACATACTGACCTCGCACTATAATTTTATAAATGCCGGATGAGAATCCGGCATTTTTTTTATGTCTAGGATTTAGCTTATACCTCCATATAATACAGGATGCTCGAACCAAAAAGTGCTTTGATAAAGCCCCTAAAATCCATGGACTTTCAAGCCTACTTGGAACCAAATGAAAAGGGCAATATTTGCTACCTATTATGTACCTTTGCAAAAGGTATCAATACACATATTCCTGATCTAAGAAATGAATAGGATTTCCATTTCAAACTTGCCTAGGCTTTTTTACAACCGTTTCTTTTGGCAACTCATTCTGGCAGCTTTTATGTTGGGCATGGCCGTGTTTTTCATCAAGCACGAGCATGTAGAATTGTTTGAAATAAGGGATCGCTTTAGCCAACTCAATCTTTTCTGGGTGCTCATCGGGGGCTTGCTCACATTGATCTACATATTTTTGCAAGGGGAGATGTACGTGTTCAGCTTTAAGTCCATAGGCCGAAAAGTAACGAGCAAGGCTTGTGTGCACCTTTTTTTACGACGAAATCTTGTGAGTATTTTCTTGCCAGCAGGAGGGTTTTCTTCTCTGGTGTTTTTTTCCAAAAACATAGAATCGCAACACGTCACTAAAAGCCAGGTCTATTTGGCATCGACTATTTATGGGATTTTGGGTGTTTTTTCTGTCATCGTTGTAGCCATACCTGTGCTGCTTTTTGCTTTTATGCGCGGGCAATTGCAGCAAGCAGAAATCTTTGGTTTTGTGTTGCTGATCGTCATAGCTGCCGGCTGGATATGGGTTTTTATTTCCTTTCTTAAACAAGGAAAGGTTTATGCTTTAGTTCAGAAAAAATTTCCTAAATGGGCAGTTTTGCTCAATGAAATCTCTTCCAACCAAATTGACAAGCGTCAGGTGCTGTATGGGTTTTTAGCCTCGGTACTTATCGAGGTTGTGGGCATTGCTCATTTATATATTTCTATGCTTGCTCTAGGTTTGGAACCATCCTTGGCCGCTTCTATGATCGGCTATATTGTCATGGTAATTCTGTTAATAGCTTCGCCATTTTTGCGCGGGTTGGGAGCGATAGAAATTTCGCTGACGTTCATTCTCGGACAGTACGGATTTCCTTTGGTGGTTGCAGCTTCTATCACTTTGCTTTTCAGGCTTTTTGAGTTTTGGGTTCCCCTATTTATGGGAATTGGCAGTTTTATTTCCAGCAAGGACAATTTGATACTGCGCATTTTGCCGGCGATAATGTTGTTTACACTGGGCATCACCAACATCATTTCTGCGGTTACTCCGGCCATTCCTGCGCGATTGCGTATGGTAGAAAATATATTGCCCGACGGGCTCATTAATACTTCCAATGGACTGATCCTGCTTTCTGGGCTAGTGCTGATTTTGCTGGCTGTTTTCCTGTTGCAGGGTTCACGTCGTGCATGGTATGCTGCCACGCTGCTATCCACACTTTCCATTTTGGGTCACTTGGTCAAAGCTGCCGATTTTGAGGAGGCATTCCTTTCGGTCGTAGCTGTTGTTGTACTTTTATATACACGTCATTTATATATTCTAAAGCCCCATCCGAAGTTTACACGGCTTAGCACAAAAGTCATCATTTATGGATTGTTGGCAGTTTTGCTCTATGGTGTTCTTGGTTTTTATTTCATGAACAAAAAGCATTTTGGAACTGAATTCGTACTTATAGATTCTATTTCTGCGGTTCTTCGGGTTTTTTTCCTGATGGACGACACCAACTTAAAACCACTGACTCACTTTGGAAGTGATTTTATTGTTTCCTTGTATGTGGCCGGAGTGTCTTATTTGGTTTTTGTTTTGGTCGGCTTGCTAAGGCCATATTTTGCCAAGCCGTATAATTCTGAAGAAGAGAAGGAACTTGTGCAAAAGTTGGTAAAAATCCATGGAGTTTCTGCCCTCGATTATTTCAAAACATATCCTGACAAACTATTCTTTATCACAGCCGATCAAGCGGCATTTGTTTCTTTTCGGATTACACGCCACTTAGCGATTGTTTTGGAAGATCCTGTCGCTGCCGATAAAGCACAAATGAAGAATGCCATCATGGAATTTGATGCATACTGTGCAGAAACAGGTTTTGTGCCGATCTATTACCGTGTGCCCGAATCAAGTCTGGACATTTATCGATCGCTGAAGAAAAAAAGCTTTCCTGTTGGTGAAGAAGCAATTCTGGATCTGACCACATTTACCATTGATGGCGGCAAAATGAAACCCACCAGAAGTGCCCTCAACCGGCTTTCGGGCGAAGGGTTTATATTTAAAGTATATGAATACCCGATCAAGGAAGGGTTGTTACAAAAATTGGAGTTGGTTTCTGATCAGTGGCTCAAAGAAATGGATCAGAAGGAATTAGCTTTTACGCAAGGTGTTTTTGATCCTTTGATTTTGAAGAACCAAACCATTTGTACGATAGAAGATACCGAAGAAAAAGTCTATGCTTTCCTTAATTTAGTCCCCGTTTATGCCATAGGCCAGGCAACCTACGACCTGATCCGCAAAATCTCTGATGCCCCCAATGGCGTGCTGGACATGCTGCTCTGCAAGACATTCCTCTATCTAAAGGAACAGGGGTATAAATCTGCAAATTTGGGTCTTGCTCCAATGTCGGGAATGACGGGGGTGGATCTCAAAGAAAAAACTGTAAAATATGCTTTTGAAAACATCAGACGGTTTGGCCATTTCAAAGGATTGCGCAAGTATAAGGAAAAGTTCTTCCCATCATGGCAGAAGAATTATCTGGTGTATGATCACCACTATCATTTGCTGCAAGTACCCAATGCGATCAAAAAAGTTTCGGAGCTGGGAGACTGACAAATGTCTAAAACGAATTTAGAATCTTGGTGGTGATAAGTTGGTAATCGTTGTTGAAACGATGATCGCCGGGTAAGCTTTCGATTCGGAGGTTTTTGTTGACGATTTTTTTCTTCAGACCATTTTCCTCATCGTCAGAAAACAAACAGACTATCCTTTCATTTTTATTGGAGTTCAACTCGTTAAGGATGCTGTATTTTCTATTTTCTGAATTTCCACCTAGCATATCTGCCAATTTGATTTCGAAATCTGTAGAAACAGAAGGGTCCAACATGGCAGCAAGTTTCATGGATTTTTGAAGGTTTTCGGGCAGTCGATCAGGCAAGAAGGCTCCAACATCAGCACCGAAAGAATATCCCACCAATAGAAACGATTCCGATTTCCAGATTTGTTGATAATGTACGATCACTTCCGAAATGACCTGGTTGAAAGCATCGGGTGTTTTAGCTTTCCAGAAATACTTTTTTGCATCAAACGCCACGACAGAATACCCTTGCTCTTGAAAGGATTTGCATAGCGACTTGCTGAAATTGTTCATGCCCCCATCGCCACTTATATAGATAATATAGGTGCTTTTTCCATGATCAGACATATATTCTGAAATAGGAAGATCTTCCAATTCACCAGCAGAAAATGCAGTCATATATTTCGCGGAAAATAGAACAATACAAACAATTACTAATATAGTTTTGCGCCTATCAAATGCATGAAACCGAACATTTCCCATTCCTCTAGATTAAGCAATTACTATCTACAAAACGCAAATGTAAAGATAAATTCTTTCACAATTGATTTATTTGAGGTCTCAAAGAAGCCTTTAAAAACCATGGATTTTTGAGGTTTTTCTAAGTCCAAGAATTGGTCATGGCCATCAGGATGTCGTGCTGGGTGATGATGTGGATTTCATTTTTTTCATCCCTGACCAATAGTGCATTGTTTTCCTTGCTGATCAATGACGACAGTACATCAAGGGTGTTGTCAAGGCCGACAAATTGTAGCGGCTTGTCCATGACGGCACTTACTTTTTCATTGCTCGATGTCTGATCTTCCAGTAGCAAACGCAATAATTTAGAATCCGTAATACTCCCAACAATCTCGTCACCATCTTTCACCGGAATTTGTGAAATACCCTTCTTGGTCAGGGTTTTGATGACATCACCGAGCAACATGTTACAGTCAATGGAAACGAGTTGGTCATTGGCTTTGCGCTCCACGATATCTTTTGCTGTGGCCAGTTCCATTTTTTCTGTGAAGCCATGGTCGTTCATCCATGCGTCATTATATATTTTGCCTAAGTACCTAGTGCCATGATCCGGTAAAATTATCACCATCACATCGTCAGATTTCAGGTTTTTTCCGGCATATTCCAAGGCACCATACACAGCAGAGCCTGACGACCACCCAACAAAAAGCCCTTCCTTTTGTGCAAGCTTTCGCGCCATGATCGCAGCGTCTTTATCCGTAACTTTGATAAATTCATCGATAAGATCGAAGTCCACGTTTTGTGGAAGGATGTCTTCACCAATCCCCTCAGTGAGGTATGGATAAACTTCCTTTTCATCTAATAGACCAGTTTCCTTATATTTTTTAAAAACAGACCCAAAGCTGTCGATGCCAATTACAGTGATGTCTTTGTTTTTTTCCTTAAGGTATTTAGAAACGCCGCAGGCCGATCCTCCTGTGCCAACTCCGGCAACATAATGCGTAATTTTTCCATCGGTTCCTTCCCATATTTCTGGAGCGGTACTTTCATAGTGAGCTTGGGTATTGGAAAGATTATCATACTGATTGACGTAAAAAGAATTGGGAATATCCTTGTGCAGTTTTTGGGCTACGGAATAATAGGAGCGTGGATCATCCGGAGCTACGTTGGTAGGGCATACGATTACTTCTGCCCCCATGGCCCGCAGCACATCGATTTTTTCTCTAGATTGTTTATCTGCCAATGTGAAAATGCATTTGTACCCTTTGGCGATCGCACCCAAGGCCAAACCCATTCCTGTATTTCCTGAAGTTCCTTCGATGATCGTGCCTCCCGGTTGGAGCGACCCATCTTTTTCGGCATCTTCGATGATCTTGATCGCCATGCGGTCTTTCATCGAATTGCCTGGATTGAAATATTCTACCTTTACCAGAATAGTCCCAGGAATACCTTTAGAAACTTCATTTAGTTTTACCAAGGGCGTGTTGCCTATGGTATTTATAATTGAATCGAAATACATGCGTTTTTATTCAAGGGTTTTGGATCAAATGCTATTGATCTTTTCTAACTAAGAAATACAAAAATAGTTAAAAATCCATGACACGTTTTATCTGGTCGAGATCTTGTTGCCGAAGAAAATGGCATTCATCAGCAACTTGTTTGTGCCATACCAAATCGCCCTGAAGTTGGGATTATCCGTAAAACCAATCACTTTTCCCTGACCATAAGTAGCCACGATCGTTGCCGGAGAGCCTTTGATCATCTGTAGGTTTTTGTCAGAGACATAACCGCTCATCAATGGATTTTGGGTATAACGAAAGGGGTAAGTATGGCTCTTTTTCGTTGTTTCCAGAATTAAGGTTCCCTGCTTGAAAATGGGTAGCGTCCCCTGATGGTAGCCATAAGCCAAAGGATGCGTGCGGTCTATGTCCATCTCAAAAATGGCTCCGCCGATCACTTGTGCGCCTCGGGAATTTTCCCTATCAGCATAAGAAATTATGGCTAAAGTATCTTTGGGAGCAGTTTTGAATTTTACTTCTGCCAGTTGCAGTTTGTTGACAAACTTCAGTGCATCCTTCCAAGCGATGAGCGTTCCACCATCTCTCACCCAGTTTTTTATTTTTTCCTGTGAGGAGGCATTTAATGGGCCATACGAACCGTTTGGCAGGAGTAGCACGTTGTATCGTTTTAGGTTAATACGATCAAAGGTTTCGGAAGATAGCATGGTTACGGGCATCCGATATCGTTGGTCAAACAGATGCCAAACTTCGCCTGATTCACTTGCACTCACTCCGTTATCCACGATCATGGCTATCACAGGTTTCTTCACAATATCAAAATTCCTGCTGCCCAAATCTGATCCATCCACCACCTGACCTGACTCGATCGCAAAAATATTTTCATGGAATTTTGAGGCATTATTTGCCAAAATATCTCTCACCTCATCGGCATCCTTTATCTGTATTCCCATGGGGAGAATAACAGTTCCTCTTTCAAAATATTGGCCAGAAGCAGACGTGAATGGCTTGTTGGCAACTTTGAGAATCAAGCCATTTTTCAACAAAGCATAAACCAAACCTGGTGCAAAATATGGATTCCAATCAATGGCATAGGCGTAAGTGCCATCGCCTTCGATTTTTCCTTCCGGTAATGAGAATTCTGAAATGCTATTCCCCAAAATATTTTTTAAATTCGCTTGATCCAGCCAAGCCGAATTCAGATTGAAAGACAAATCAAAATCCCACGCCGATACATCATAAAATATACTATCCTGAAAATCAGTTTGCCGCTCAAACATTGCCTTGATCAGCATGCTCTGTGGCTGATCCAATGGAATTACAATGCTTTTTTCTTTAGGGAAATCTTTGCCATGGATTTTAAGGTCTTTTTTGGGTTCATATATGGCAATATGATGTCGCAGAAGTACCTGACTAAACAATTGAGTCCTCGTGGCATCGTCTGGAGTACCGATGATCAATGCTTCTATTTTTTCTTTTTCATGGATTTTAGCGGCTTTTGTATAAAATTCTCGTTGATAATTCAGCAGGTCTTCGCGCATTGCAAGAGACGCCTCAATAGTAGTCAGCGAGGTGGTAAAATGGTTTTTTATGGCGAAAGGCAAAGAGAGCATGCCATTTTCTGTTTCTTGTAAATGCCCCCGAGAAGAGGCTTGCTCAAATAAAATCCCGATTCCTCCGTGGAGATCGGGGTAGGTCGATCCCTTACCAATATAATAGTCATCGTAGTTTTCTTTAGAATAATAAAGTCGCATTTGCTCGTCCAAAGCTTTGGCGTGATAGCTGGCTATGCGTTCAGTAATTCGCACATTTTCCATAGGAATTTTGGGGTATTTGCGAGAAGGAACCCCTGGCTGAAAAAAGAAGGTTGCATTACTGCCCATCTCATGATGGTCTGTTTGTACATTGGGCAACCACCTGTGAAACAATTCCAACCGCCCAATAGACTCCGGATGCTGGGCCATCAACCAGTCTCGATTGAGGTCAAACCAATAATGATTTGTTCGTCCATTGGGCCATGGCTCGTCAAACTCCCGACTGTTGGGGTCTGCGTTCAGATTCATGGATTTATGCTCGTTTACCCAAGTGGAAAACCGCTGCAATCCATCGGGGTTGAGGCAGGGATCGATAAGTATTATACAGTTTTCCAGAACCTCATCAATCTTTTCTCCTTGGGCGGCAGTAAGATAATATGCCACCAACAAAGCGGCATTGGAACCACTCGCTTCATTGCCGTGGATGCTGTAGCCCAACCGAATGACCGCGGGCATTTCCTCAGTTTTTAATTCCTCAGAAAGATTAGTGTCTGCTAATTTCAAGTGCTGTGTTCTGATCTCTTCCAACTTTTCATGGTTTTTTGGGGAAGTGATCGTCACATTCAAAAGCGGTCGGTTTTCATACGTTTTTCCATATACCTCCACACTGACGCGTGGAGAAGCTTGGGCCAGATTGTAAAAATAATATACAAGTTTGTCGTGGGTTACGTGCCACTCACCCACTTCATGGTCGATGATGGATTTTGGGGTTGGGATGTTTTTATTATAACTAACACCCGCAGGCAAGTAATCATGCAAATTTTCTTGAGCCAATGCACGAAAGGAAATTGTTATTAGAATAACAATTAGTAATCGGATACATTTTATTGCCTTACTCATTTCCTCTGTTTATAATTTTTTAAGTCTCTGGTTATCAGGGGAACATAATCATGCCCTTGTGTGTCCTGAATTTGCTCTGGCCATGCCGGTTTCATGGATTTTTAAATCATTTTGGCTTGTGCAGTAATCCATCTCTCCGGCACTTCACCGCTTGCCGCCAATTGGTAGTCGGAATAGCTGCACGGTATGATCAGGTTTCGTTCATACAGAAATTTGCCGTGTGGATACGGCACTTCCATCCACCACTTTTCGCTTAATTTACTTTTATAGAAAACCAAATTCTCAGGATCGGTCGGCATGGATACCACAAACTTTAAGTAGTCGTTTCCCCTAAAATTATGCTCATCTTTGCGGTGGTAAAAACCCTCTATAAAATACCAAATCATCGTTGCGGAGACAGAGGCGGTTTTTTTATGGGCATCATCCACATCCGGATTGTATTCATAGAATCCGACAGAACTCATTTTTTCGTTCAATCCCGCGTACCAGCAAATTTGGCATGCCTCCTCTCCCGTCAGGCCAAAAGGCTGTGCATTTCCATTACCCGGGGCGTCGGAAGATTTTATGGCTGTAATGTCAAAACTCATCAAATCGGCATCCCGGATGATCGGCTCCATATCCGGCAAATATTGCCTCAGGTGGCCCAAACGATAGGCATCAAAATGCAATTTTTCCAGTACCGCTAAAGTATCATTGTCGATCAAGTAAGATTGATACGCCAGTTGGTTCAGAGAAAAAAGATAATTAGGTTCATGAAGCAATATTTTGTGTAAATGGTTTTTGCTGTTTACTGTATTGCCATCGTCTTCAATATCTAAAAATGCATCCACATTTAGCAAGGAAACCAGTTTGTCCATGTTCTCATAAGCCAAATATTGCCCAAAAGTATGGTCATGAGTCCCGCCGATAATGACAGGAAGCACCTCATTCTCTATCAATACTGCACATACCTCCTGAAGCCTTAGCTGCGACTCGGCCACGTCCACTCCTTTGCACAGATTGCCCAAGTCGACGATTTTGTATTGCCCGAATCCCTTTTTCAGTCGGTATAGTTTCTTGCGTATTTCATCTGCAGCTTTGGATGCCCCTTGGTTGGTTTCTGATCCGCCATCTTCTAAAATACCGATAATGGCTATGTTGGCCCCCTTGTAAGCGGGTTGTTTTTCAGCAAAAATACTAATGCTTTTTAGAAATGAAGTAGGGTCTTCAATGCCTTCATACACCGCCTCGTCAATTGGCGAAAAAAAAATCTTTAAATCCATAATATCTGATCTTAATACCAATTTTGTATAAAAAAAGGGAGAAAATCAAATTTCCTCCCTTTCAGTTTTAAAGGTTTTATTTAACCTCCAAAGTCATCAAATCTTATATTCTCCGGTGGCACGCCCATATCGTCGAGCATCTTGGTGACCGCAGAGTTCATAAGTGGCGGCCCACATAAGTAATACTCTACTTCTTCAGGCTCCGGATGATCCTTGAGGTAATTATCATAGAGTACTTGATGGATAAACCCTACAAATCCATCGCCCTCATCGTCGAGTGATTTTTTTACTTTCCAGTTATCTTCTTCCATTGGCTCAGAAAGTCCAATATTGAATTTGAAATTTGAAAATTCCTCTTCAATTTTCTCAAAATGATCGAGGTAAAAGAGCTCTCTTTTAGATCTTCCACCGTACCAGTAAGATACTTTTCTGTTGGTTTTTTCTGTATGGAAAAGATGGAATATATGCGACCGAAGAGGGGCCATTCCTGCACCACCACCAATATATATCATTTCCCGTTGTGTTGGGTTGATGAAGAATTCACCGTATGGTCCTGAGATGGTTACTTTATCACCAAGCTTGCGGCTGAAGACGTACGAACTGCAAATTCCGGGATTGACGTCCATCCACTTGCCGGCAGCTCTGTCCCAAGGAGGAGTGGCCACCCTGATATTTAGCATTACAATGTTTCCTTCTGCGGGATGGTTGGCCATGGAATAAGCCCTGAAAATTGGCTCATCGTTTTTCATTTTCAAATCCCAAAGATTGAATTTGTCCCAATCAGGCTTATATACCTCTTGTGGGTGATTGAGTTCCGGATGTGGGGTAATATCCATGGTTTTGAAATCCACTTCACATTCTGGCACGTCTATTTGAATATATCCTCCTGATTCAAAATCAAGCGTTTCTCCTTCTGGAAGTTTCACTACAAATTCTTTGATAAAAGTAGAGACGTTGTAGTTGGATATCACTTCGCATTCCCACTTTTTGATGCCGAATATTTCTTCAGGAATACGGATTTTCATGTCGTTTTTCACCTTTACCTGACAGGCAAGGCGAACATGTTCTTTTTGTTCGGAACGGCTCAGGTGTCCGACCTCAGTTGGTAGTACATCCCCTCCACCTTCTTCTACCACACACTTGCACATGGCGCAAGTACCACCACCTCCACAGGCAGAAGGCAAGAATATTTTTTCACTGGAAAGCGTGCTTAACAGCGTAGAACCCGCAGCAGTCACGACCGGGTTTGCATCGTCACCATTCATTATGATGGATACGTCTCCCGATTGCACCAATTTGGATTGCGCAAAAAGCAGCAGAAGCACCAAGAGTAGAATCAGTGCTGTGAAAGCGATAACTGAACTTATTATTACTAATGTCATTTGAAGGGTATTTCGTTAGAGCCTTTCTTCAATTAAAGTGCAAATATATTACTAAATAACTGTTTTTTTAATGCTTATGCACAATTTTTAATAGGTGTAATTTAGTATTAGAAAATGCCATTATTTTCCATGAAATGGGTAGAGGGTCTTTTTAGGATTATTGTAGCATTCTGAGCAATGTTGCCATCTTGGATTTCATCTGCCTTCTGTCTACTATAAAGTCGAGGAAGCCATGCTCTAGCAGGAATTCTGAGCTTTGAAAGCCCTTTGGGAGGTCCTTTCCGATAGTTTCGCGAATTACTCTAGGTCCGGCAAAACCAATAAGTGCTTTGGGTTCGGCAATATTAAAATCACCCAACATGGCATAAGAAGCCGTTACCCCGCCGGTGGTAGGATCTGTCAAAACAGAAATAAATGGTACGTTGGCTTTAGCCAATAAGGCTAGTTTTGCTGAAGTCTTGGCCATTTGCATAAGCGAAAACCCTGCTTCCATCATTCGGGCACCACCTGATTTGGAGATCATGATAAATGGCTGCTTATTTTTAATACTATGGTCAATGGCCCTGGCAATCTTCTCCCCAACTACCGATCCCATCGATCCGCCTATGAAGTTAAAATCCATACACCCAATAGTTACATCCAAATCGTCCATTTTTCCATGGGCAGTACGAATGGCATCCTTTAGATCGGTCTTCTTTTGCGATGCGGAAATTCTATCAGGGTAGGGCTTGCTGTCTACAAATTTCAGCGGATCAGCTGAGTGCATGTTTTTGTCGAGCTCTGTGAATTTATTTTTGTCGAACAATATTTCAAAATATTCTTTAGATCCAATGCGCACATGAAATTCATCGTCAGGGCAGACGTAGGAGTTACTTTTTAGTTCACGGGTATGGATTATTTTACCGGAAGGGGTCTTGTACCAAAGGCCATCAGGCACGTCTTTTTTCTCTTTGGTGGGGGTTTGAATTCCTTTATCTTTTCTTTGAAACCACGGCATAAGAATCTGTTTTTTAGAGCAAGGGCAAATATATTTATAATTTTTGGTTCGCTGATGAATAAATACAAAAAGAACAGACAATGCCGTAGGAACAAACGTCTATTCTTATTTTTCAGGAGTTATTTTCTAACATATAAAAAAATATTCTTGATATTCTATTTAATTATAGTTGTCATGCTTGAGCCCTTCTTATTGCCGGTTTAGAAAAAATAAAAAGTGTTTCCTTTTCTGTTCATGGATTTTTTGCCCATTTGAGTTGGTTTTTTAGCCAAACAAAGGCTAATGCTATTGGAAATAAGACTCGCTAAATTTATCGAAAATATAATCCATTGACTCAGCGGACGGCGTGATCATATCTTTCTCATACCTGTTATAGTCCCTGAGATCGCTCATCATAAACTCGTAAGCCGGGAAGTATTTTACATATGGGAATTCATTCTTTATCATGTGACAAGCCAACCTCAAAACAGATTTGCTTACGGTATTGAGCGTTAGAGAATCCTGCAATTGCAGGATCGGGCTAACCACCAATATGATGTCTTGCATGTGGTTTAATAAGGGGTACAACTGACGAAATCCGGCGATAATGTCTGCCACAGAAAGCAGGGATTTATTGAATTTGTTGGTTGGCCCTTTGTGGCAATTGGCTACCAGTTGATTTTTAGAAGCCGTTTTATACACATATGCCGAGCCAAATGTAAGGATCAAAAAATCGGTTTTGTTTAGGGCGTCATGGGTTTTCTGCACTTTTTTGTTGAGTTTTTCGATCAACTCTTCCTTAGAGTCTGCCCCTATTTTAGAATGAAAATCGTAGTGGTGCCATTTGTCATCTGCCTCGGTGATGAGTTTTTCGTCAACCGGTTCGTTCTTCAATGCCACATTGATGGTGTTGAAGATCGACAGCGGATTGTAAATGTTTCCGAATGGATTGCTCTCTATAGAGATGTTTCTTTCCTTAAATTCTGACGCCATCATGTTAGAAAACTTGGATCCGATGGACATAATCCTAGAGTCTTCATGGATTTTTTCAGGATTTTTATCAATGTACAGTTCTGTGCGCTTGGGGTTCATACTTGTCAATTTCTATGTATTGTTTTTTTCAAACATAAGGAATTGCTTCGAGATCATATTGGTGAATATGTAAAATAATCTTTGGGCTTTAAATTTTGGCAAGAGTTTCCATAACAAGTTCAGCGGAGTGTAACATATAGAAGATATTAAATCCGCTATGTCGGAATTTTTGCCCACAAAAAGATAAAGGATGTGGATATTTCTCTACACTTTTGAATACCTAACAGGCCAAATGGATGGTATTTCGGGCTCTTTAAACAGCGGTACTGAATTTGACAAATGATAGGCAAGGGTTTTTACAAAATGCATCAACCCCTTAATAATAAGAAATTAATCATTTCCAACTTAAACTTATAAAACCATGGGAAGTCTTCTTTATATTATTGCCGTAATTTTATTGATAGGATGGGTTTTGGGCTTTTTTGTATACAGTGCCGGAGGGCTGATACATATCCTTTTGGTAATCGCCGTAATTGCTGTATTGTTCAGGCTTATTAGCGGAAGACCTGTCTGATAAGCATCGGTGATCCATTCCAAAGCCAGATTAGATTGTTCTGGCTTTTTTTGTGTTCTGTCTGCAGGAACAACTCTGCTCTCTTTTATCAATGTGCAACTTCAACTACTTACCTACAACAATCATGAACAAAAAATGGCTTTTAGTATTTATCTCCGCACTATCGATTTTTTCTGTTGTAGTGATCATTGCATTTTCGCGAGCGGACAATTACGCCAAAGAACGCATCATACGATATGTTCATGAGTCGAGTTACGGAAAATATGCCCTGAAAATCCATGAAATTGACTTTTCATTGATCCCATTATCAGTACGTGCCGACAATGTGGAGCTTCATAGCATCGACAGCACATTTGTCGCCATCGATTCAACCCATAAAATCTTGCCTTCGATTTTTATTGAAAAAATTGATATAGAAGGATTGGCTCTGATAAAAGCATTGCTTGGAAAGGACATTTCTATTTCCGCCCTGAAACTTACCGATCCAAATATCTTCCTTGTTTCCACAACGGATTCTGTTTCATGCATACATTGGGAAAATACTGGATCGGGTTCCAATAGATTTTCAATAAAAAACATCTCCATTGAAAATGGCAAAATCAAATGGTATGGGAACAAGTCTTCTGTCTCCACCAATCTCAATATCGCCATTCATGATTTTAACTTAAAAAGCCCTAAAAATCCATGGGTAATAGAGATGAATGTGGCATTTTCAAATATTATTTACAAGGCACCTGATGGATTTTACGATATAAAATGTGATAGTTTTTCCATGGATTATCCGAAGGGGGATGTCGTTTTTTCAAAAATCGCCATCGATCCTCTGATCGACAAATATGAAATCGGACACGCCAAAGGCCACGAATCGGATTGGGATTCGCTGAATATCGAAAGTGTGAAATTATCGGGATTCAAACCTGACAAACTCCTCAACGACAGCTTGGTGATTGAGAATGTTGATATCGTGCAACTAACAGGGGTTATATTTAGGGACACGAGATTGAAGTTTCCAACTATCCCTGACACGAAACTTCCTTATGAAAATCTATCAAAATTCCATGGATTTATCAGCATTGATTCCGTTCATCTCACAGGCTCGCACCTGATTTATCAAGAGCATGTCGAGGGTTCGCAAAAAGCAGGGGAGGTAAGCTTCAACCAGATTGAGGTACATGGCGGACCTATCAGCAATGCTCAGGGCACTGTGCTAAACATGGACGCAAAGTCCAAATTGATGGACACGGGTTGGATGAATGCCACATTTAAAATTCCGCTTTCGGCTGATGGCGGCAAACATCAAGTGAAGGGGGAACTGAGCGCTATGGATCTGTCATCGCTCAACAGCATGTTCATGTATGTGGCTGGTGCCAATATCCAATCTGGGAACAACCATACCATGAAATTCAATTTCTCTTATGACAAATACATTTCAAGTGGAGAAATGGATTTTATATATGACGATCTGAAAGTCAAGTTTATCAATACTAAAGAGGAAAAAATAAAGGCTGGCCTCAAGGAGACATTTATGACTCTTTTGGTAAATACGTTTGTCCTTCAAGAAGCCAACAAGCCAGGCCGAAGCTATAGAAAAGGAAAAATCGAGTTTGAGCGCGACCCTAAAAAGTCAATTTTCAACTACTGGTGGAAATCCCTTTTTAGTGGTATCAAGTCAAGTACAGGCTTTACAGAAAAAAAGAAAAGATGACAGCAATGTGCTGCCTGATCTATTCTATAAGCTATTTAACTTCCTCGTAGTCTATGTATTCTCCTCCCTTGGCACCTGATTGGTTTTTTCGTTTTCCATCCTTAGGAGCATAGTCGATATGGATTTCTCCTTCTTTTTTCTGATCTGTTTTGGGCCTTTGCTGCTGCTGGTATTGCTGCATCCTGCCTCCCAATATCCTAAATACAAAACCCCCTATTGTTTTGAAGATATAATAGATGACAACACCAAACAGAATAAATTTAAATAGGATACCCATAACATACTAACGACTGAGATAGAGATTTCTTTCCGAATAAATATTTAAAAAATAATCATCTAACAAATCATCAATAAAATATATTGATTCCCCGGTAGATTTCATTTCTGGCCCAAGTTCCTTGTTTACATTGGGAAATTTGTTGAAAGAGAAAACCGGTTCTTTGATGGCGTAGCCTTGCTTAGTAGGTTTAAAATCAAAATCTGTAACTTTCTTTTCTCCCAACATCACCTTAGTGGCATAATTTACATAGGGCTCTTTGTATGCCTTACAAATAAAAGGAACGGTTCGGGAGGCCCTTGGGTTGGCCTCAATGATATAAACCTTGTCATCTTTGATGGCAAATTGGATGTTGATCAGCCCAACGGTATTTAATGCCAATGCGATTTTTTTGGTATAAACTTCCATTTGTTGGATTACGAAATCTCCCAAGTTGTAAGGAGGCAATACTGCGTAGGAGTCACCTGAGTGGATTCCTGCCGGCTCAATATGCTGCATCATCCCGATGATATGAACATTTTCTCCATCACAAATTGCATCAGCTTCTGCCTCTATGGCACCTTCAAGAAAGTGATCCAATAATACCAGGTTTCCAGGAATGTCTTTCAGTATCTTTACGACATGTGATTCGAGTTCCTCCTCATTGATCACAATTTTCATGCTCTGTCCACCAAGTACATAAGAAGGGCGTACCAACAAAGGAAAACCAATTTCTTTGGAAATCTCAATAGCATGCTCAGCATTCTCAATGGTGCCAAACTCCGGGTATGGGATGTCGTTGTCCTTAAGTAATTGGCTAAATTGTCCTCGATCTTCCGCCAGATCAAGTGATTTGAAATCTGTGCCGATGATCTTGATACCATATCGTTCTAGCTTTTCTGCCAGTTTCAATGCTGTTTGACCACCGAGCTGAACGATGACCCCTTCGGGCTTTTCATGTAAAATGATATCGTAGATATGCTCCCAAAATACCGGCTCAAAATACAGCTTATCTGCTATGTCGGGGTCAGTAGATACTGTCTCCGGGTTGCAATTGATCATGATGGTTTCATAGCCACATTCCTTTGCCGCCAGCACACCATGCACACAACAATAGTCAAATTCAATTCCTTGCCCGATTCTATTGGGGCCACTCCCAAGAATAATGATCTTTTTTCTGTCTGATGGAATGGACTCATTCTCTTCAGCAAATGTAGAATAGTAATAAGGTGTCTGAGCTTCGAATTCAGCCGCACAGGTATCAACCAATTTATATACTCGTTTGATGCCCATTTCGGTGCGTTTGCTATGTACCTGGCTTTCCAGGCATCCAACCATGTGAGCGATTTGGCGATCAGCATAACCTTTTTCTTTTGCTTCCCGCATCAAATCTTCCGAGATGGTTTCCAGGGAATATTTTTCTATTTCACGTTCCAGAACAATCAACTCTTCTATCTGGTTCAAAAACCATTTGTCGATTTTGGTAGCATTTTGTATGGTTTTGAAAGGGATTCCAAGCTTGAAGGCATCATATATATGGAAGAGTCTGTCCCAGCTTGGATTAGCAAGGCTGTACAATATCTGATCGCGATCTCGCAATTCTTTAGCATCAGCACCAAGCCCGTTTCTTTTTATTTCTAAGGATTGACAAGCTTTTTGTAGGGCTTCTTGAAAGTTTCGTCCAATTCCCATCACTTCACCAACGGACTTCATGGATAATCCGAGCTTTCTGTCAGATCCCTTGAATTTGTCAAAATTCCATCGTGGAATTTTCACGATTACATAATCCAAAGCAGGTTCGAAATAAGCCGGAGTTGTTTGTGTGATTTGATTTTTAATTTCATCCAAATTATAGCCAATGGCTAGTTTAGCAGCAACTTTGGCAATTGGGTATCCGGTAGCTTTTGATGCCAGAGCCGAAGATCTGGATACGCGAGGGTTGATTTCAATTCCAATGATGGATTCATCTTCGGGGTTGACGGAAAATTGCACATTGCATCCTCCTGCAAACTGGCCGATGCTATTCATCATCTTTATGGCCAAATTACGCATTTCTTGATAGGTAGTGTCAGCTAATGTCATGGCCGGCGCTACTGTAATAGAATCACCAGTATGTACTCCCATTGGGTCAAAATTTTCTATGGAGCATATAATGATGACATTGCCGAGATTGTCCCGGAGCAATTCCAACTCATATTCCTTCCAGCCAAGAATGCTCTGCTCTATCAATACCTCATGGATTGGGGAAGTATGCAAGCCATCATCCAAGGCTTTTTCAAATTCTTCCGCGCTATTGACAAATCCTCCACCAGATCCGCCAAGGGTGAAAGATGGTCTAATTACGAGTGGAAATCCGATTTCCTGGGCAATTTCTTTTCCTTGAAGAAAGGAAGTAGCGGTTTTTCCCTTACACACTCCAACACCAATTTCCATCATTTTTAAACGAAACTTTTCTCGGTCCTCTGTGGTTTCTATAGCATTGATATCTACACCGATCATTTTCACTCCATACTTTTCCCATATACCTGCATTATCACAATCTATCGCCAGATTCAATGCAGTTTGTCCACCCATCGTTGGTAAAACAGCATCAATATCGTGCTTTTGCAGAATCTCAATAATGGATTTTTTATTGAGCGGTTTCAGATAAACATTGTCAGCGGTGACACTGTCGGTCATGATCGTCGCCGGGTTGGAGTTGATAAGGGTTACTTCAATTCCTTCATCGCGCAAAGACCTTGAAGCCTGGGAGCCCGAATAATCAAACTCACACGCTTGGCCAATGATGATCGGGCCGCTACCTATTATCAATACTGAATTTATGCTGTGGTCTCTTGGCATAGTTTATTGGAAAAGAATAAGTGTATAAAAGTTCCTGCTCAAAATTCGGGCAAAGTTATGGGAAATTGGCAAGAATGAAAAAGAAACTTATGGTTCTTTGAGAAGAAAGTGTAGAGTTCGGACTTATAGATGAAAAAATGAAAATTACTCTTCCAGAAAGTTATGCCAAGGTCGTGTGATAATTGTCCCGAAACCATGGATTTTCAACTATATTTGAACTTGGCAAACTTTAAATACTATGTTGACACATGCGGAACTATTGGAACTGAAGCGTTGGAACACTCCTACGATTTATAATGGCTGGGAACAAATCACAAAAAAGGACATTGCACGAGAATGCTTCAACCTGGAGGAAACCATGGATTTTATGCCACTTATGGGGCCGATGGTGGGCTATGCGGTGACTGTGGTTATAGAACCCGGAAATGCTGAACATCCTAAAAATAATCCTGATGCTTGGCAACAATACCGCGAATATGTAGCCTCAGTTCCCGGACCGAAGATTGTTGTGGTGCAAGACTTAGACAAGCCATGGGTTTTGGGGTCTTTTTGGGGCGAAGTAAATGCTAACATCCATAAGGCATTGGGCTGTGTGGGCACTATTACAGATGGTAGCATTCGCGATTTGGACGAAATGCACAATGCAGGTTTTAAGGCGTTGGCCAAAAGATTGTCCGTTGGCCATGCCCACAGCACACCTGTCCGATGGAACTGTGAAGTGGAGGTTTTTGGCACGCCGATCCGGCCCAGGCAGTTGATTCATGCAGATAAACATGGGTTTTTGGCTATTCCTAAAGAAGATGAACCCAAGCTATTGGAGGCGGCCAGATTTATGGATACCAATGAATGTCAGACCTTGATCCCAGCCGCTAGAAATAGCCATGGAAAATCCATGGAGAATATTTTGTCAGACCTTGAAGCGGCAACGGCCCAATTTAAAATATCAGTAAAAGAAAAGTTTGGGAAGCAAGGAGAGTGGTGAGTGGTAGCGCATAAAAAGCATCTAAAATCCATGAAATTGCTCAGAGTTTTGCACAGCGTTTAATCAAAATAAGTATCTCTTGGATTGTCCAGCAAACTAAATATCAGCTCAATTTGCGATTTAGTATTTCTATCAGTGGAAAGTTCAGGCAATTCGTATCTTCCAAAGAAACCCGTTTCGCTCGTCTCAATTCCAGTGGCCAAAGCACCTCCGACTTCATGACAATGAAAAAATATTTTGTAGACATAGTATAATTCCGGAGGATGTGGATGGCATTTTTTGTCTAAAACAGCAAGTAGCTTTTCGACCCGGACTTCAAGTCCGGATTCTTCCCTCGCCTCTTTTACCACAACTTCCGATGCTGTCAGTCCGACATCTGCCCAACCTCCAGGAAGCGCCCACCTGCCATCAGTGTCTTCTTTTACCATTAACAATTTATCGTCCCTACAAACTACTGCCCGTACATCAACTTTTGGCGTGAGATACCCTTCTTCAAGATCATAAATGTGATCAAGCTTTTCCATTCCGATATCCGAGTGGTCCGCTGTAATTTCTTTACTCAATTGTAAAATCTGCTCGTAGCGTTCCACATCATATTTATTTTCCGTGTAGGTGAGACCGGCCTGAGCGATTGATTGGAGTTGATGTGCGATTTCAAGCCATTTGTATTCAGAATGCATGTCGTTTTTTTGTTAACCCTATTTATAATAAAAATCCTATTTTTCGTCAATTGTTGGCGTGTATTGAAAGAATATTGATTATTTTTGAAATGAACCAGACACATAGATTATGCCAATGATCAGCGAGATTAAAGAGATTCCGGACAAAGCAGAAAAAATTTTATATTCCACCAAAAATATAAAATTACCGACAAACGTACCCTATATCGGAATGGGCTCTTCTTATTATGCAACATTGGCATTGTATTTTCAAGGGCTTCCAATTCAACCAAACAGGGCTTCAGAATATTACCATTATTTATCGGCAAAAAAAGTAAAAGATACCGGAGTGCTTATTTCTCAGTCCGGTAGAAGTAGTGAAGTGATTTGGTGTCGAGAATTATTCAATAAATTCTATGCAATCACAAATGTTTTGAAAAGCCCTTTGTGTGTTTCCACCAACTTGGAACGTGTTTTCCCATTATTGGCAGGTGTTGAGGTTGGTTCTTCTACGAAGACCTATATCAATACTTTGATTACGTTGTACAATGGGCTTGGTGTTGATCCTTCACCGGCAGTGGATGTGTTGCGGGGAAAAATGTTTGAATTTGAGAAATGGGGCATCGATACCGCCGCGCTGCTTTATGATTTAATTAAAAGTAAGCATTACAAAGGGACATACATCGTTGGCAACGGACCCAATATTGCCACCGTTCATCAGGCGGCGCACATTCTCAGCGAATCTACAAGATATCCTTTTATTGGGATGTCTGTATCAGAATATGATCATGGCCCAAAGGAGACTGCCAAAGATAGTGCCGTGATCGTGATAAAGTCAGATGGTGTTTCATACCGCAGAACAAGTAAACTTTTTGAGTTAGTTGAAAATGCTGGTGCCCATGTTTTTTATTATGAGGACAAGGATGTGCCGGAGATACTTTCTCCAATCACTTCCGCGGTTCCGTTAATGTTTATGACCTATCATCTTTCCAAACTACTTAAAATTCCTAAGCCTTTTACAATAGGTTCCAAAGTCACTGAGGTTTAGTAGTAGTTTGTCCAAATATTTCCCTCCCCTTAATTTAGCGGAGGGAAAGATTTCTGAATTCGATATTGTAATCGACAAAATAACACTGTAAAATTGTCGCTCAATAAATCATAACTCGGTTTTAGACTGTTATTCAGCTATGAAAAAAATCCTTCTTTCTTTCCCATTGATGTTTATTGTAAGTCTGGTTTATGCTCAGGATGTCTCAGTAAACTATGCAAATTCCATAACTTCTGATGATCTAAAATCACATTTAGAAATCCTTGCATCGGATGCACTGGAAGGTAGGGAAACTGGTGAACGAGGCCAAAAAATGGCAGCTGCTTATATCAAGCATCAATTCAGAACAGATGGTTTGGAGCCTTTGGTGGCTACGGAATGTGGCGCATCCTACCTACAAACTTTTGATTTGGTAACGATGAATATGGCAAATAGCTGGATCAAAGTGGATGAAAAATCTTATACCAATTTTAAGGATTTTATATACGCAGGTACAAATTCTTTCAAGGCTCCACAAAAATCCAAATTGGTGTTTGTGGGAGAGGGTTCGGCTGCAGATTTTAACGCCATTCCCATAAAGGGAAAAAATGTACTTCTGTATTGTGATGGCGATCAGGCTGATCGAGATAAGGTGGCTAAAGCAGCTAAAAATGCAGGTGCAATCCATGTTTTTATAGTACCTGATACGGAAGCAAAATTTAAAGAAGCTCTTGGAAAATACAAGCTATATGGTTCAGGGAGGTTGCGTTTTCCAATAAAGGAGGAAGAGCTATCCTCACCATATTTTGTAATTTCCCCTACGATGGGAGTGGAGATTTTAAATACCAAGGAAGACAAAGTTCAAAGTGCATTAGAAAAATCAAAGCATGGAAAATACGCCTCTTTGATCAAAATAAAATCACAGGAAATTACCTTCAATATCCATTATGATGTAAACCACATCCCAACGGAAAATGTGCTTGGAATAATCCCCGGAACGGATAAAAAAGATGAGTATATCATCGTAACTGCCCATTATGACCATATCGGTAAAGATGGTGATGAAATAAACAATGGCGCCGATGATGATGGCTCCGGGACATCGGCAGTTTTGGAAATGGCGCAGGCTTTTGCACATGCCAAAGCAGATGGGCATGGTCCTAGAAGGAGTGTTATTTTTATGACGGTAAGCGGAGAGGAAAAAGGTCTCTTAGGGTCAAATTACTACGTTACCCATCCGGTTATTCCACTTGAAAGTACGATCACAAATTTGAATATTGACATGATTGGGAGGATCGATCCCGCTCATGAGTCAAACCCAAATTATGTCTATCTGATTGGCTCTGACAAGCTTTCTACTACTCTGCACAAGGTAAGTAAGCAGATCAATGCGAAATATTCTGGTTTGGAACTGGATTATACCTACAATGCCGATAATGATCCGAACAGATTTTACTACCGCTCAGACCATTATAACTTTGCCAAAAACAACATTCCCGTCATTTTCTATTTCAATGGCACACACGCTGATTATCACAAACCCACGGATACTGTTGAAAAAATAGATTTTGAATTATTGGAAAAACGCACGCGCCTTATCTTTCATACCGCCTGGGAGATCGCCAATCGTGAAGGGCGGATCACAGTGGATGTGATTCAAGAGAAGTCAAATTAGGAAATAAAAACCCTTTAAAATCCATGGATTTTAAAGGGTTTCAATCAAAATTATTCTTTATATCCACAATGAATTCTTGAAATTCTGACTGGAATTCGTCGTAAAACTCCTGTAGCTGATCTACCGAGTGTTCCAAACCCGATCCATTGTTGAGTCTTTTAGACATGCCGGTGAGCGAATTTCCTATTCCTGTTACGGTCGAATATTTTTGCAGCCAGTCACCGGATTTCATGTAAGGGAACATGTGCCGGGATTTTTCGGGCAAATGATCCCAATATTCATCGATGATTTCGTACATGCGTTGGGAAAAAAGAGACAGAGATTCCTTCGAATAATCCTGCCAAAGATTCGCCAAAAAATGATCATAATACATATCCATGATCACGCCAGAGTAGTGTCGATAAGTATCGAAAAGTCTTTTTCTCCCCTTTCCCACAATAGGATGCTGATCTGTAAAGTAATCGATGTGGCGGTGCATCATGATTCCCTCAGAGATCTTATCAGGATAATCCCGGTATTTTTTTCCCTTCACAAAGTCACCAATGAAATTTCCCACAACCAGTTCAGGATCGTTTTGCGAAAGATAGAAGTGGCCTAAATAATTCATTGCAGGATTTTATTAAAGATGAAATCGTTTAGTTTTGGATTATCGATCATAAAACTAACATTTTCCCATGGCTTTTTACCTTTATACCTGCTTATTCCAAAAGTACAAATCAAGCTGCGAATAGTAAATCATGGATTTTACAGGCTTTTATATAAACAAAAATGACTAAAGCATGAAGGACCTTTTCGGGCAGGCACTTTGGGATTTTTACCATCAAAAGTTTGAAGATCCGCTACTATTATACAATGATTATGACGCTCCCGAGGAAGTTCCTCCAGACAGGTTTTTTGACGGAATGGAACTTTTTGACGAGCTGGAAGATTTTGCTTTGGAGCATACACAAGGAAGAATTTTGGACATTGGCGCTGCAACAGGGCGACATGCCCTGCACCTTCAAGGCCTTGGTGCAGATGTAACAGCCATGGATTTTTCAGCACTTTGTTGCGAGATAATGAAGGAAAGGGGTGTAGGGAAAATCATACAGGAAGATGTATTTTCGTATTCTAAACAAAAATACGATACGCTGTTGATGCTGATGAACGGTATCGGATTAGCTGGAGATTTACAAGGATTGCACAAGTTGCTTTTACACCTTAAAAAAATCATCGCACCTGGTGGACAGATTTTGCTAGACTCAACAGATGTTGCTTATTTGTATGAAAACACTGAAATTCCCATGGACAAATATTATGGTGAAATATCGTATAAGTATCGCTATAAAGGTGTGATGGGAGATGAATTTCGATGGCTATATGTCGATCAGCAAACTCTAACGGATGTGGCAATTGCGACCGGCTGGATATGCCAAATAATTTTTGAAGATGAAACTGACGCATATCTGGCGCGTCTACAATTGGTTTAGTTGTGGAGGATTTCTTTGATCAGGATTCTATAAAAGCGTTTGTGTACCTATTGGCCGAGGGGGACGAAAGGAATAAAATGATGGTTTCCGACGATCAGCTGGTCGTCATTCGAAATGGCAAAAGGGATATTTTTCCATTGGACAAAATCATAACCATAAAGCCCGACAATAAAAAATTGCTGTTGCCGCTGATCCTTGGTGGTGTCGTTGCCCCGTTTGCTTTTCTTTCTTATTTCGCCAATCTTTTCCATCCATGGCTACACTTGATATTGATTCTGCTGGGGATGTATTCGTTTTACGAAGGTTGGTCCGGAAGGGCGGTCTGCACCATTTCGTTGGGTCATGGAAATGAGCGGCATTTTTACCTTCCTGAAATCAGTAAAAACCTTCAGGCATTTATGGATTATGTCAATTCACTCAAGTCAGAATCATCGCCTCTCTCAAGACTGCTGTTTTTTGAAGTGGAAGAAAAAGGCAAAGATGCGCTGTTCTCTATTGACAAACACGAAACAAAAGGCCCGTTTTTTCCATGGATTGGTTATACCTTTTCACAATATAAATTGCTTAAAAAACCATCTCAAACCCATGACTTTGTTGCCATTGATCCGTCAAGGGCGGGAAGGGAAATAAAATTTGAATACAATCAATCCACTAAGCAAATGCAACCAAAATTGGATGGACCGATCAAGAAAGATGCCCTCGAACAGATAATGGAAAGGCAATAGTAAATGCTTTTATTTTCTATTAGAAAAGGACAATTTCCTTAAATTTGAAGCTATTTTTACAATTATATAATTGTCGCATTAATACACGCTTTTGGGAAAATTAACTAGGATACTTCAGTCTATTGATACCACCAAGATCTACGAGCCCATCTTGTCGGAAGATGAAGAATGGCCTGTGGTGAAACTGGCAAAAAGCAGGGATGAGTTTATGGAGCGTGTGATAGAAGAGAGTTATCAACGTGTAAAAATACTTTGCCCGACTCTGCCTACTTTGATTGAGGAATTGGAACTGACCCGCTACCGCGAGAAGCTCCGATATGAAACCAATCCCTGGAAGGTGGATCCCGACGATGAGATACCCTTTTGGAAAGAAGTAAAATCGCAGTTGGTCGAACTTGAAAATGAAGACAAGGAAGGGAAGCAGGAAATAGCCGATCAGTTGCTCAGGGATATTACAACCAGATATGTCCATGAAATCACTGGGAATTTCAAACAGTCCCACTATCGCCTGGCGAGGAAGGTTGTGAAATTTGGTTTTGTGAGGTTGCTCAATGCATCGAGGATCAAAAAATTTGGCGCTTTTTGGCGTGGTGAGCTTACGCTACAAGATAA
>JAUHYU010000057.1 GCA_030426345.1 Bacteroidia bacterium | reverse complement strand
CGTGGCCATCGCGGGGAGCGTGGGCAATTTGCCCAAAGTCCATAACATGGACATCCAGTTTGCTCAGTCCATGGTTTTTACCCCTTGTGATTTTTCATTTCCGGCCAATGGAATCAAAGCCGAGGCCACGACCAATACCGAAATGATCTTGATTGCTGATGTTGATCTCGATTTATTGAGCGAGCTAAACCAATTTGGCAGCGTCAAAAACCTGCGCGATAGAAGGAAGGATTTATTTGAATTGAGAAAGAAATAAGTTGTAAGCAGCGAATGTCATATGCTCAGAGTAGGACTCGAATAGGAGGATGGGCAGTTGCCCAAAGTCCTATTTTGAGAACTACAATTACCCTGCCCCGCCTACGAAAACGGGGCAAGCTGTGAGCTTATGGCTCACAGCCGTTTACTCGACTGGCAACTGTAATTTTATTCTTTATCATTTAACTTTATCCATTTAAGTCGAATCTTTGGATATCTGTTCGTAAGTGGATTAAGAATTAATGTGTCTCCTGAAAACAGGTATTTCCTTTTAGCTGTTATTCCCCACATATTTTGAAAATTTACCGATTCTATATGGTGTTCAATTATGTTTAGTGAGTCATTCACTCTATATTTTCCAAAATAAACAAAGTTATCTGCTAAATGTCTTAAGTCTTTTACTGTCAGACTATCAAGTCCACCATTTCCTTCAAACTCATATTTTTCATAATTTTCAGTTACGTGATGAGCACCCATCCCACCTCTGCCATCGTAAATAATAAATCCTTTTCGGTTTTTGTAATGGTCCTGTCTAGGTTTCCAAGCAGAAATGGAGTCAGTTTGGATCTCTACAATATTAAGAGTCCATCTTCCAGTAAATTTATCAAAATCAGATTGTTCATTTTCTGTATTACAAGAAAGTAGTATAGTCAGTATGATTATTATTTTCAGTTTTTTCAAGTTCGTATTTTTAATTGTTGCCAACAATTGACTAAAGGTACAAAGTGTCCCTTATTTTTTTATATCCGGGTCAATCTAGGAGATTTTTTATTGAAGTCATAAGCGAATTGGCAACATGTGTGTAAATCTGTGTGGTCTCATTAGAGCTGTGGAACAGCGAATGGAGCGTAGTTTGTTCCTCAACCCCTGATAGAAACCACCACAGATTTGAAAATCAATCCATACATCCCCTTGTCGAAAATGGTTTTAAAAGCCTTTAAAATCCATGGCTTTTAGAAGCTTTTTGGAAGGTGAACGACCAGATTGATTTCCTTATTCCAGTATAACATGACAGCAAATATCCCAACATATAGGGATTGACTTATATGTAGCCCAACCATACCTTTGTCAAATTATTTATAATTAATCTTAATAAGAATAATGAAATATCTTTTGTTTGCCATGGCAAACATCCTATTTATCAGCGCATCATTGGCAAAAGATTTTGGCCAGGCTGATTCTACCCAAACCACTCAGAATCATGAAAAAATTGAGGCTTTTCTAGACAAGTTCAAGGTCAAAGGGTACGGTGTGGTAAATTATTACGCATATGATTGGGAGACTTTTCCGGACAAACGAAATGCTTTTGATCCCGAAAGGCTCAATTTGTACATGTACTATGATTTTACTGACAAGATCCAGCTAAAGACAGAAATTGAGTTTGAGCACGGAGGCACCGGTTCTACAATGGCCTTCGATCCTTTGGAAGAGTTTGGGGAGTTTGAGCAGGAAATTGAAAAAGGTGGACAGGTGGTATTAGAGCAGATCAATTTGTACTTCAAGATCAAAAAGCAATTTAACATTAGGGTAGGTAAGATGCGGTTTTATATGGGAAATGCCTCAAAGCATGACGAGCCTACAGAATATTTCACCGCTTATCGTTCAGAACTTGAAAATACTATTTTACCACTCGGATGGTATGAAACAGGTGTAGAAATAAGTGGTGACATCGCCTTAAAAACATCTGAATATCCGTATCTGTCATATAAATTATACGTCGTCAGCGGGTTGGACAATACGGGGTTTAGCTCATTCAATTGGATCAAGCGTGGCTTTCAAACCAGGTTTGAAACCATCAATGCCGACAATCTCGCCTATGCCCTCCGTTTAGATTATGCATTTGCTGGCGAAAGCGAATTGGGTTTTAATATATATGCCGGAAATGCCACGGGAAACCGCCCAAAAGATGATTTTGAAACACCTTCGTGGGTAACATACGGAGATGTGCATTTTGTGTGGGAAGGACATCCGTGGCGAATTAGAGCTTACGGGATGATGGGCAATATCCAGAATAGCGAAGCCTTGAGTGCAGCCAACCGCAACCTGTCAAATAATCTGGGAGTGAAAAGAACACCGGTTGCTAAAATGGCCGGTGGCGCATATGCTGAGCTGGCATACGATCTTCTTTCTTTCTCTGCAAAAGAGCAGACGCAACAATTTTATCTCTTCGGTCGGGCAGAGTGGTACGACTCCATGCTTCAGACAGAAGGCAACATTACTGACAATCCTCGGTACGAGAGGACTGTCCTGACCGGGGGCGTCAACTATTTTCCAATTCCAAAAATTGTTTTCAAGGCGCACTATGCCAATCGATCTCTTGGCTCCGGCGAACACGAAAACACCTTTGCTATGGGAATGGGATTCAATTTTTAATAACAAGTTTATAAAAGTTCAACTATTCAAAACAAAACAATAAAATGAAAAAGATAATTTTCCCAATCGCCATTTTATCTGGCATGCTGATGTTCTCATCTTGCAGCAACGATAATGAAAAGGATACTGATCCAGAAGCAGACTACACAGACATCTTGACCAATACGGGTGAAAATGTAATTTTAAAAACATATCAAGCACTTGCAGTCAATGCCGCAGCTTTGGAAGCAGCAACACAAGCATTGGAAGAAGATCAATCGCAAACAAATTTAGATGCTGCCAAATCGGCTTGGGTAAATGCTCGCGCACCTTGGGAGCAATCCGAGGGATTTTTGTTTGGCCCTGTAGATCAGGAAGGTCTTGATCCATCCTTGGATTCGTGGCCGGTAAATGTTACTGATCTCAATAATGTATTGTCAAGCGACAATGATTTGACTGTTGATTTCCTAAAACAGCAAGAAGGTACGCTCAAAGGATTTCACACGATTGAATTTTTGCTTTGGGGAGAAAATGGAAACAAACAAGTGGCAGAGATTTCCGAAAGGGAATTTGAATACCTTGCTGCTGCTGCGGGTGTTTTAGCTGCTGATGCAGGACAATTGTACGCTTTGTGGAATCCGGCTGAAGGAAATTTCATTGACAACGTCTTGAAAGCCGGCAATGGTAGTAATGTGTATATCAGTCAAAAATCAGCCTTAGAGGAGATTTCCAACGCATTGGTAATCATAGCTGATGAGGTAGCCAATGGCAAAATAAACGATCCCCTTGCGCAGCAAGACCTGACTTTGGAAGAATCGCGGTTTAGCGCCAATTCCAAAGCAGATTTTGCCAATAACATCAAAAGCATAAAAAATATATATACAGGAAAATTCGAAACTTTTGGCAATGGAAAGTCTTTGGCAGAAATCATCAACGATAAAAATTCGGCTTTAGACGCTCAAGTCAGTGAGGATATCGATGCAGCCATTGATGCCATTGATGCCATACCAGGTACCTTTTCTGATGCTGTGTTCAATAATAAACCCTCGGTTTCTACCGCACAGGACGCAGTTCGCGAATTGCAAAAAACACTTGAGGAGCAAGTCTTGCCACTCATCAGTAATTTATAATATTAAATAGGAAATAATTCCGTCATCGAATTGGTGACGGAATCTTTATAAAAAAGGAAATGTATAAGATATTCATGGTTTTTGGGGCACTTTTTGTCCTCGCATCGTGTCAGGAGGATGAGGGTTTTATAGAAACTCCCGAAGTGATTTTATCTGGTGGAGAAACAACAATCTTTAGCACAGGACCTGATGCATTTACATTTCCTTTGGCCAATTTAGAGCAAGATGGATTAGATCGGCATTTTGAAGCTGATGCTATTTTTGGTCAGCAATTTGTCAGTGCCCCGGCTATCAAGTTCGGTGGTATTGGCCCACTTTTTAATCAAAACTCTTGCGAGAGCTGCCATACTCGAAATGGTAGGGGAGCCATCCCTCAGTTTGAAGGAGACCAAAGCAGCGGTTTGCTTTTGAGGTTGAGTATTCCCGGAACGGGATTGCACAATGGCATTGTTCCAGCTCCAGGCTTTGGTGGGCAACTGCAAAACAAAGCTATTTTTGGTGTAGCTTCTGAAGGGAAAATTTCGAAGTCTGAAGTGGATAAAATTGTGCAATACGTGGATGGCGTGGAGATAGTGCTTTCAAAACCAACTTATTCTATTATTGAGCCATATATGGCTCTTCCTGCCGAATTGATGATTTCACCAAGAGTTGCCCCGCCGGTGCACGGTTTGGGATTGTTAGAGGCTATTTCCGACATGGATATTTTGGCCCTGGCAGACGAGACAGATGCCAACGGAGATGGGATTAGCGGTAAGCCCAATATGGTTTGGGATGTTTTAAAACAAGGTATGGAAATTGGCCGGTTTGGCTGGAAAGCTGAGCAGCCAACTGCCGCACAACAAGCAGCTGATGCCGCGCACAACGATATGGGATTGACTAACTTTTTCTTCCCCAATAATCCTTGTGAAGGGCAAGAAAATTGCGAAGAGGGCTTGCAAGATGAAAATGATGTGGATGAAGAAACGATAAATCTCTTTGCTTTTTATTCACAAACACTGGCGGTGCCGTCGCAGAGAAATACGGATCAACCGGAAGTCATCAACGGAAGAAAGATTTTTAACAGTATAAATTGTAGCAGTTGCCATGTTCCGGAATTTACTACAGGAGCGCATGAAATCACGGCATTGGTCAATCAAAAAATTGCTCCCTTTACCGACATGCTATTGCACGATATGGGAGAAGGGCTGGCCGACAATCGCCCCACTTTTTCTGCCAACGGGCAAGAGTGGCGTACATCTCCTTTATGGGGAATTGGCCTGACCCAGGTTGTCAACCCAAAGGCTACCTTTTTGCATGATGGCCGCGCCAAAACTATCGAGGAAGCAATCTTGTGGCACGGAGGGGAAGCGGAAGCTTCCAAAGAACAATTCCGCAAACTCAAAAAATCTGATCGGGAAGATTTGCTAGCGTTTTTGAAGTCGTTATAGCATTTGCTGTTTCGTCTGGTGCAAGGGCAATGTAAAACATTCAGTGAACAACTCAGGCCAATATGGATTTATGTCGCTTTGCTACAAAATCCCATATGTTAATGCAATTTTTTCATATATTAAAGAATGCCCTTGAGGTAGTTTAATTCATTGATACAATTCCTAACCCCAATTATCATGAAAAAAATACTGATTACCGGTTGCAGTACCGGATTTGGTTATGATTCAGCCAAATATCTTGCCGAAAAAGGACATCATGTATATGCCTCCATGCGCAATGTCAATGGTAAAAATGTAAATCCAGCTTCTGAATTGAAGAAGTTTGCCGATTCAAAAAATGTCACGATCGACGTAATTGATTTGGATGTGACATCCGATGAAAGCGTAAATGCTGCTGCTGCCCAGCTTCCAACAATAGACGTACTTATCAATAATGCTGGTTTCGGATATGGCGGGCCTGTTAAAGCTTTTTCATCAACTGAAGTGTTGGCCCAGTTAGACCTAAATATCGTAGGGACCATTCGGGTGGCGCAAGCGGTATTGCCCGGCATGCGTTCCCAAAAGTCAGGGCTGATCATTCATTAAGTTCCGTGGCTGGGCGGGGAGCTTACCCGGGATTTAGTGTTTACAATGCTAGCAAGTGGGGTTTGGAGGGTTTGAGCGAAGCCATGCGCTATGAATTGGGTCCTATGGGCATAGATGTCGTAATTGTAGAGCCGGGGCCTTTTTCTACAAATTTCACTAAAAATGTAGTCCCTCCAAAAAACGAATCAATAGCTTCCGCTTATACACATGTAGGAGAATTCCTGCAAGGGATTACATCAAATTTTGCAGGTATGTTTGAAGACGAAAATGCCCCTACTGATCCAATGCTGGTCGTACAAGCGTTTGAGAATCTTATAGAACAGCCCAACGGCAGCAGGCCGATGCGTACAGTTGTAGGGGTTGATTTCGGTTCTAATGCCTTTAACGATGCCACTGAACCGTTCAGAAAAGGTGGTCTTGATGCGATGGGAATCGCCGAATGGGATGGGCCTCAGGAATAATGAGAATCACTTTTTGATGTGAATTGATCGAGTATAATTCAAATGATTTTAATACAGATAAATCTGTTGTGATAAACAGATTTATCTGTTTTTTGTTATAGGAATGATTAATATGGATTTTTGAACCTTTTTTTGGGAAGTACCATAAGGTATTGTCTCACGTTTAATCCAAAAGCCTTTGCAAAACCATGAATGTAAATTTGAATTCTAATTCAACAGCGACAAGCGTAGCTTCAAAATATGCGTCTGTTCGCCAACTGACAGAAAGCCATTGTCAACCATTAAAAACTGAGGATTACATTCCGCAACCCGTGGCATATATTAGTCCTCCAAAATGGCATTTGGGTCATACAACATGGTTTTTCGAGGAATTTGTACTGAAAAAACACATGCCTGACTACAGCGAATTTAACATGGATTTTTCATACATTTTCAACAGTTATTATAATGCTGTGGGAGATAGGGTGCTGAGAGCTGATCGCGGCAATCTCACCCGCCCAAGTGTGGAGATGGTTTATGCTTATCGGAAATATGTCGATGAGCATATGAACCAGTTGCTACAAAATGAGGATCAGTCCATCGCAGCTTTGGTGGAGCTTGGCCTAAACCACGAGCAACAACATCAGGAGCTCTTGCTCACAGATCTAAAATATATTCTTGGCCACAACCCATTATTTCCTGTTTATAAGTCGGGCTTTAATCTGACTGCGCAGAAAAATTCAGAATCCGGATACTTGAAAATAGCAGAAGGAATTCATGAGATTGGCTATGATGGAGGCGGTTTTTGCTACGACAATGAGCTGGGCAGACATCGGGTTTTTCTCCATGAATTTGAGATTTCCAAGACTTTGGTCACCAATGGAGAATACATGGATTTTATAGCAGATGGAGGATATGAACGATTTGAGCTTTGGCTTGACGAGGGATGGGCATGGGTAAATAACGAGAAGGTTTCGGGACCAAAATACTGGCATTTGATTAATGGGAAATGGCATAATTATACATTGGCGGGACTGTTGCCTGTGAATGAAAAGGACGTGCTGTGCCACATTAGTTACTACGAAGCTGGAGCTTTTGCTGAATGGAAAAACGAACGATTACCAACAGAATTTGAGTGGGAAGCGGCTTCTAAATCTTTGGATTGGGGCCAGCGGTGGGAGTGGACGGGGAGTGCTTATTTGCCTTATCCGGGGTTTGCCAAACCGCCCGGCGCCATTGGCGAGTACAATGGAAAATTTATGGTAAATCAGATGGTTTTGAGGGGCGCATCAACGGCCACTTCGCCCAATCATAGCCGCAGGACATATCGGAATTTTTTCCACCCACAGTATCAATGGCAGTTTACAGGCATCCGATTGGCAAGGAGACATAACCCAATTTTAACATAAAAATAACTACATGTCAGCCCAAAGACGTTTGTTATTTCACTCAGTCAAAGTATGATTAATTATATTTGAAAAAATCTAACCTACAAAGTTTGAAAAAATGAATGAAGCTTTTGCGCAAGATGTGGACGATGGTCTGAGTGCTAAGAATAAATCCCTTCCTTCTAGATATTTTTATGATGCCATTGGAGATTCACTTTTCGTGAAAATCATGAATATGCCGGAGTATTATTTGACGGATGCGGAATTGGAAATATTGACAGAACAAACAGATGATCTGATTCAGGCATTTGGCATGAATGGCGATCATTTTGAAATCGTAGAACTTGGAGCCGGCGATGGTTTGAAAGTTGTAAAACTCCTAAAACAACTCAACAGCCATGATTTTTCTTATGCACCAATTGATATTTCCGCCCATGCACTTTCAATACTAAAAGAACGATTGATCAAGGAACTTCCCAAGTTGGATTTTGACGGGAAACAGGGGGAATATTTTGAGGTGTTGGATGGTCTTAAAAATTTGGACAAAAAGGTGATTCTCTTTTTGGGGTCAAACATTGGGAACCTTACTGATGCCAGGGCGCATTCTTTTATGAAAAAGGTCGCAGAATCCATGAATAAGCACGATAAGCTGCTGATTGGTTTTGACTTGAAAAAGGATCCTAAAACCATTGAGCGGGCATACAATGACCCTCATGGATTTACGAGGGATTTTAACCTGAATCTGCTGACCAGGATCAACAGGGAACTTGGAGGTGATTTTGCTATCGACAAGTTCAGGCATGCGCCGGAATACAATCCAGAAAGTGGAACGATGCGTAGTTTTCTAGAGAGCCTCACCGACCAGACGGTTAACATCAAGTCCATCGGGAAGCGTTATGACTTTAAAAAGGGGGAATGTATCCATACGGAAAATTCGCAGAAATATGATCTGGAAACCATTCATAAAATTGCCAAAAACACGGGTCTACGCGTGAAGAAGGAATTTTACGATAGCCGCAATTATTTCGTGGATGTGCTGTTTGAAAAGGAAATCAAATAGCAATTTTCTGGTGTTTATTTTTTGAAAGAATCAAGTGCTTCAACCAACCGGTCCACATCTTTTTCTGTATTATAAAAGTGGATACCAATCCTGAGCACGTCCTGCCACAGCTTCACTGTGATACCTTGTTTGGCAACGTGCTGGAACATTTTTTCATTTCCCTTGAGGCTAAGAATCCCCGACCGGTTTTCGGTCGTTGCCGCACCAACAATTTCATGAGAAGTAGATTCCAAACCTTCCAACAACTTGGCCATCAGCCGGCTGTTGTGTGCTGAGATTTGCTCCAGGCCGATTTCCATTTTGAACTTGAGCGCCTCATGGAGCATGGCCAGCCCGGGCATGTTGAGATGGCCCGGTTCGTAGCTATGAATAGAAGGCACATATTTCCATGAATTATTTTGTAGTTTGTAACTGTTGAACCCACCTGATTTTGGAGGATATTTTTTGAGAATTTCCTGTCGCATGCAAAGAATCCCTGTGCCAAATCCCGCGTTCATCCATTTGTAATTACTAGCAATGAAGACATCGACATTTGACGCGCTAAATGAAAAAGGAAATGCGCCCAAACTCTGCGTTCCGTCTGCGATGAGCAATACGTTTTTTTGCCTGCAAAAGGCTCCTAATTCCATCAAATTAACCATAAACCCCGAAATATATTGTACGTGGCTGATGGCCAATATTTCAACCCTATGTTCTAGAATAGACTGCTTAATGCCTTCCAAATCCATGAAAAATCCATCTGTACTTCCCAGCCAATGTATGTCAAAACCATGGTTGACAAAGGGTTGCGTAAGTGAAGGATAGTCATCGCGAAAAAGCAACACACGTTTCAGCTCGGAAAGGGCTGGAAGAATAGCGCATAATCCATGAGAAAAATTGGGGATAAACGCTAGTTCGCCAATGGGTGCATCAATAAACTGGCAAATATCTTCACGGATTTGTGGTAGCTCTTCTTCTTTGAATCGTTCGGCATGAAGGCTTCCAGTTAAGTGTAAATTGTTATTAAACTCATGAGCCTGTTTCATGGATTTTCCCGATATCAAACCTGTGGAGGGCGTGTTGAAGTATATTTTACCTTTTGGATGTGGGTAGGCAGATTTTATTTTTTGAAGATTGATCATGGATTTTAGAGGCTTTTTCGATTCAAAAATAGCATAGAATCTATGAAAAGCATATAGGCTGAAATGTTGAATTTAAAAAAAGACTTAACTGGAAGTAATCTAGAAAACCCCTCTATACTATTTTTTGAATATAATTGTATATTAAGGTTTAATTTGAAAAGCGGATAGCGCTCTTTGAGGGGTGTTATTCGATTGTCAGCTATTAGAAACTGATTGCATATTGGAATTTGATCCTCCCATAGCCTCTAGAAGTACCGATGAGCTCATTGAAATCGCCAACTTCCCAGAAAACTGGAATATTTCTGCCGTTAATCAAGCTCAAGATGAACTTACGAACAGAAGAATTTCTGACGGACAGCAACAAGAAAAAGTAGCTAAATGGAATAGGATATTCCAAGAGGAGCTGGATACTGAAATGAAAGAACGTGCTATTGAAAGCTATGGAACATTTCATTTGATATGGATGGCTTTTAGATGGCCCTATACGATTCTGGGAGATTGGAGCCTTCAAAGTGAAGGCTACATAAAAATGCATAAAGAGCGACTTTACTCAATTGGAACAGGGGTTTTGCTCTGGATTTCAATGTTACTATGGCTTAATTTTGGTTATGAAAGTTCACAACGAAAATGGCAGAACGAAGTTAATAGTCAAGATATTTACGAATGGGAGAAGAACTACTACAGCGATGAAGAAATGGCTGAATTCCGAAAAGAGTCTATTGAACAAGTGATTCAAACGGTACGTGATAACGAAACTAGCGGAATACCCACTTATATCATTCTGGACAAGGATACTTTTTTGAACTCTCAGGTCGAACAGCTTCGTGATTTGGCTATGCTTAACATTCGAGATGTGATAACTGAATTAGTTTATGAACCTGAATATCACGAGACAATAAAGATTATTCTGCTTAAGCCAACGGATAACGATCGCTAAATACCCATGGACTACAGAGTTTTCTGTCTCAGGAGAACTACTTCACAAAACCTTTTTTCTTCAACAATGGCTCGATGGCGGGTTCTTTCCCGCGGAACGCTTTGTACAATTCCATGCCAGGTTTGCTACCGCCAAGGCTGAGCATCTTGCGATATTTGGCAGCTAGATCGCGATCTAAAATACCTACTTCTTTAAAGGCGGCAAAAGCATCAGCATCCAAAACTTCACTCCACTGATAGGCATAATACCCGGATGAATAGCCTCCACTGAAAATGTGAGCATAATATGTGCTGCGGTAGCGCGGAATAATTTCTGAAATGAGCTCGATGCGATCCATTTCGGCTTTTTCAAATTCATTGGCCCCAGTGGTGTTTGGCTCTGTGATGCTGTGCCAGGCCATGTCGAGATATGCCGCCGCCATGTATTCTACTGTACCAAAGCCAGTATTGAATTGGTTGGCATCGTTCATACGCTTGATCATTTCATCAGGGATCACTTTGCCGGTTTGGTAATGCTTGGCGTACATTTTTAAGATTTCGGGTTCGCTCATCCAGTTTTCCATTACCTGACTAGGGAACTCAACAAAGTCGCGGGGCACGTTGGTGCCGCTCAGCGAAGCGTATTTCACATGGCTAAAAAGCCCATGAAGCCCATGGCCAAATTCGTGGAATAGCGTCTGTGCTTCGGAGAAGGAAAGTAAACTTGGTGCATCGGCTGTAGGAGGAGGGAAGTTGAAATTGTTGGTTACGATGGGAGTTACAAATCCATCTACATTTTGTTGTGCTCTGATTTCGTTCATCCAAGCTCCACCACGTTTGCTTTCGCGCATAAAAAAGTCCATGTAGATAATCCCCAAGTGGCTGCCATCTTCTTCTAATACTTCATAGACTTGCTGGTCTTTGTGCCATTTTTGGATGTCATTACGTTCCTTGAATTGCAAGCCAAATAGCTTAGTGGCTAGCATGAAACAACCTTTGCGCACTGCGGTAAACTCAAAATATGGACGAGTTTCTTCTTCGTTAAAGTTGTAACGCTCAGCACGCACTTGCTCTACATAATAACGCCAGTCGCTGGCTTCAAAAGTTCCTTTGACCTCATCAGCTTTCATTTTTGCGGCTAGGGCAGAGCGCTCTTCTTTCGCCATGTTTAGGGCAGGCGTCCAAAGCTGATCCATAAAATTATATACGGCATGCGGATTTTGCGCCATGTTATCGCTCAACACATAATCTGCATGACTTTTATACCCCAACAGTTTGGCCTTTTCCAAACGGAGATTGACCATTTCTTCCAAAATGGCTTTGTTGTCGTGATCGTTGTCATTGTTGCCGCGCATGGCATAACCGTCAAAAATTTGCTTGCGCAATTTTCGATTGGTGCTGCTTTGCAAAAAGGGATTGATGCTCGGACGTTGCAGGGTGAAAGCCCAGCCGGTTTTGTGTCCGCGGGCTTCGGCCTCTTCTTTAGCCATGGTGCGTAGGTTAGCGGGTAATTCGGCTACATCTTTTTCATCGGTGATGTACAATTCAAAGTCGTTGGTTTCTGCTAAGAGGTTTTCGCCAAATTGAGTGGATAAAGATGCCAAACGGCTGTTTATTTCTTTTAATCGTGATTTATTTTCGCCTTGCACGTTGGCTCCGGCGCGTACAAATGTTTTGTAGGTTTCTTCAAGCAGGCGAATATCTTCCGAATCCAATGTGCTGCGATCGGTGTTTTCATAAACGGTTTTAATCTTCGCAAAAAGCTCAGCATTTAATTTGATGTTGTCATTGTGCTCGCTCATGATTGGCGCTAATTTTTTGGCGATGGCTTTGAGCGAATCGTTGGTGTTGGCGCTTTCTACGTTGTAAAACACACCTGCAACTTTTGTGAGATCGGCACCGCTGGTTTCGAGTGCTACGATCGTATTATTGAAAGTAGGAGCTTCTGTGTTGGATTTGATGGCATCAATCTCAACGTTGTGATTGGCAATGGCAGTTTCAAAGGAGGGGAAGTAATCTTCGTCTTTGATCAAATCAAAAGGTGGCGTACCAAATGGCGTGCTCCATTCCATCAGCAATGGGTTGGTCGATGCGTTCTTTTCAGCGGTCATTTCTGGTTTTTTATCGGTACATGCCACGGCTGCAAATAGTAGCGCGGCGGACAAGAAGGCTTTGTAATTCATAACCGTGAATTGCTTAATAATAAAAGAATTTTGATTTAATATCAGTTGTAAATCGATTTAGATATAAATCTCCAAATCTTCAAGGATATCAGTCTGTTTTTGTCAAAAAAAAGCCCCGAAAATCCATGGTTTATCTACTTTCATGTTTGGAGGCGTGAGCGATGCATTAAGGGATTTTGACCCATGGCAGTCTACTATCTCAGACTTAGTTCATATTATTAAATTTCAAGGAATATAAATCTGCTTCTTTCATAGTGATACGGAGTTTAATAGTTTTATTTTTTATAGAAGAAAGATCAGTGGATTCTTCCCAGGTAACAATTCTAGAAATTTCATCACCTATTATTTCATCAGAGGAGTCTTTCGAAAATTTTTGTATGGGATTATTGTTTGCATCAAGTATTTCAATATTAACATAACCACCGGCACTTGTGGAATAATTTATTTCCAACTGATCTCCAGTTAGCTTAAACGGTTTAGTAATAAAACATCCCTCTTTTGATGTAGCATTTATTGACGAAAAACCATCCATCCTGATTTTATACAAGCTATTACGGGCGAAAATACCTATATATGAATCATCTAAGGGGACGACATTTAAAGTTATATAATTGGATCTGTTTCCCCATTTCTCTTGGTTAAGACCAGGTCTAATGAAGGCTTCTTTGAATGTTCGATTAAATTTAATTCCATCTCTAGAATTCATAATAACTATGTCAGTAGAACTGCCATGCTTGGGAAAAAATCTTGTTGATAAAGCGATATATATTTGTGGTGCTCTAAAATAAGGTTGTATGCCTGAGGCATATAAGTGTTCTCCTTCGAAATTCGGAAAGATGTTAATTGGCTTGCTCCAATTGACAAAGTCTTCAGAAGTAGTTCTTGCAAATGACCTTAATCCATCAATTGACCTTCTAAAGTAACAAACATATTGGTGCTCACTTTCTGACCAAAAAGCAATATTTTGTGAATCAAATTCATTATAAGTTGAATCATTTTTAATTACAGGATCATTTCCATTCTTTTCGAATTTTATGCCATCATCTGAATAAAAATAAAATAATCCTCCACCAGGTTTTGTTCCAGCCAAGGCTTTATATGCATGTTTTGACTTCGGGTTTAAATCTTTAAAAGGAGTAAAATTGTGATTAAAAGGAGGTTCGTAATATATATAATCTATTATGCTGTCATTTAGGTCTGTAGATTCTTCTTCCCAATTATAGCCATCTTTGCTAATGGCACTTTTCGTTATTTCTCCTGGGTTTCCGTCATATCCACCACCTTTCCAAGAACTTAGGTTTCCTCTATAATAAATTCTATAAAGACTATCTGTTTTAATGATAGTTTGATAATATCCATTAGGAATATTGGTGCTTTTCACCTCCTGTACCGCATTCATTTTTAATTCTAAATCAATTGCGGTGTCAATTAAATAATCGTCTAAAAACAATTCTCTTTTAGACCCTAAGTCAATCAAGTCTTGACTAAGTAGTTGATTAGGGATATATAATAATATAAGAGTAATTACTAAGAGGATATTTTTATTCATATCAAAGCCAGTGATAAATATGTGGTGTGTTTCTAGAACGGCGAAAGTAGCTAATGAACTGGAGTATATCAAAGCGTAAAAGTTCTAATTTTATCCTGTCCTATTTTCGGGGAAGGCTACACAGGCATTCAAAACCAAGTGGGTGGTTTACGCCAAACGCCCCTTTGCCTCGCCCAAAACAGTAGTCGAATATCTGGGCAGATACACCCACAAGATTGCCATCTCTAATCATCGGCTTATTGATGTCAACGAACACAAGGTCGCCTTTCTTTACAAAGACTATCGGGATGCGGCCAAGAAAAAGCAAGTGGCTTTATCCGGTCTTGAGTTCCTACGCAGGTTTGCCGGCCACATCCTGCCTCGTGGTTTTGTGCGCATCAGGCATTATGGATTTTTGGCTTCCAGAAACAAACCAAGGGAACTCAATATTGCCAAGCAAAACCTATATCAACCTGAATGGAGAAAGATCAAATATTCGTGGGTACAGATCGCAAAAGATAAGCTCAACTACAACCCTGAGATGTGCCCACATTGCAAAACCGAAAGTCTGATCGTCATAAAAGTGATTGATCCGCAAAGAGGGCCTCCCTGCTTTAGAAAACAACAATCCAATGGATAATAGTGACTTCAAAGATATACACTTAACAAAACTGCTCTACAGAGCGGACGGGAAGGCTATGGGCTTTTCATGGATTTTAGGGGCTTTTTGGGCGGTATACCTGACTTGGAGTATCTCAAGGCAGGTCGGCTACCGTCATTTCCTTTACTGCACAACGCCCAACTCAATGAAGTGCTGACTTCAAAACCATCATAAAACCATTCAACCCCCATAGCCAACCCCGCCACCGAAGGTAGTAGTCCAACACGCGCTCCAATGAACCGAAGCCTTACTTCACTGCATTAGAGCTTAATTGTTAGGTGCTGGCAGTTTTACTCTCAAGAGTCAAACGGTCTCCGCTTTAAAATTATCTTGTCTTTTGTTAAGTAGATAGTAAACAGTCCCTGAAACAATTGTGCTTAGTGTCATTGCTATAATATTTCCAGTCCAAAAGTCACTTAAGTCCATTGCTCTCCAATAAAGTAATAATGTCAAAGCATGAAGCAAAACACCAATTAAGAACTTATTCCCCTGTTTAAATATTTTTAATCTTGTCCTAAGTCCAAGGTAGATGGCAGTCTGTATGATTATATCAACTATTGTCAATGAAACCGTAAAGTATAGGGAAGAGATTATTGCGTCTCCCCAACTTAATTGCCCAGAATAGAGTGTCGAGGTATTTAGCCATTCAATCTTCGTTGTGGAAATGAAAATCATCATTAGCGAAAAGTTCTTAATCAAAATATGAATTGGGTATAATCTCATTTCAGTCGTCTTGTCGTCCGAATGGCTTGCTGCCAACGCGCCACGGTGTAAACGCCGTGTGAATGTAGGGATTTAAAACGTTGATTGAAATAGATTGATGGGTGTTGCAGATATCCGTGGGATAGGTTTGTTGATTTTTGGGGCGAAGTATTTCGAAATTTATTTAGGTTTAATTTAGCGGTTTTGTTTCCCAGGGGGACTGTTGCTATCTATAGTTTTAAATACCGCGAATGAATAGGTGCTATCAGCACCTTCCTGTTAGCCCCACTATAGTTGTAAGTGTCGTAAGTAGCAGATAAACAGTTGTTTGCGTAGCAAATTGACGCTGTATTTTTATTTATTTTTTTTCAAAAAAGTTTTGCCGTTTTAGGTGTTCCTGATAGTCACACAAAAATCTGCATAAACCCAATTGCAATTTAAATATAATGGATAAAAACAAAAGGGTCATTATCCAGTAGGAAACCGCTGATACAGTTGGAAATTTCCACGAAAGTGGGGATGACGAAAGTCTTTTCAATTGAGTCCTTAACCGGTGGAAAATCCATGCCTGCCGGCGAGGTAGGCATGGATTTTAGAGGCTTTCGATCGTAGTTTATGCTTCAATAGTTGAGACCCCATTGAGGTCTGTCGTAAGGTAGTCGCTCATCAAATCGAAAAAAGGACGAAGCTTGCTAAAACCTTCCGAGAGTTTTAAATAGAAATCTCTACTTAAAACTTCGCGATCAGAAAAGTAATGCGTCAGGACAAATTGCTTGTAGCGTAGCAAATCAATGGCTGGGTTGTCTATGGCGAAACCTTTTGGCGCTGTTTTCACCTGATTTCCACCCAGTCCTCCAAAGTAAGATTTCATCGGTTCGCTTGCCAGCACTGCTCTCAAACTTCCATCGTCTTGGCTTAGTTGGTTTCTGATATGTTTCAGGTCAGCAGGATTGGGACTGAAAAAACCTCCTGCAATATAGCTATTGCCCGGCTCGAGATGGTAATAGTATCCACCTCGAAGCGATGCAGTCGCCCGCTTGAATGAACCACTCCAACTGCTCTTGTATGGCAATTTATTTTTAGAAAACCGTACATCGCGATAAATCCTGTACAGGCTTTTTTTGCCCGAAATCGTCGCAATATCATCATGGCTCTGCATTTCGGACAGGAGTGCATCTGCAAAATTGATCATGGAATTATGAGCCTTTTCGTATTGATCTTTGTGGTCGCTGAACCAAGTCCTATCGTTGTTATCTTTCAGTTCTGTCAGAAAATTGAAAACAGGGGAAAGTGCAAGTGGCATATAAGAATCGTTTAAGATTTGGTATTCGGCTGGCAAATTAGTTATTTATATTTCGTTTTCACGGAGTTCCATCTTACATAAATCAAAATACGCTGGCTCATTTTAAAAAGTTTATACAAAAAATAAATCAACCGGTTTTTTGGCCACCATTTATTCTGTTGCTGCTTGCCTTATTGGCCAGCTTGTTGGAAAAGGAAGTGTTTCTGCAAAAAATCACTTCGGTCAATTCATGGATTTTAAGCCGATTTGACTGGCTTTTTAGCTATACATCCTTTGCAATGGTGATCCTCTGCTCGGCTATTTATTTTTCTCCTATTGGGAAAATAAAGATAGGAGGAAAAGATGCTATTCCTTTGCTGAATCGCTGGCGCTGGTTTTCCATTATTCTGTGCACAACGATTGCCGTTGGTATTCTTTTTTGGGGTGTCTCTGAGCCGTTGTATCACATTAGTTCGCCTCCATATTCCGTCAAGGGCACAGCAGCGTTTGCCATGTCGTCGGTATTTATGCATTGGAGCATCACGCCATACGCGATCTATACACTTCCGGCATTGTTGTTTGCGCTTGGTTATTATAACCATAATCGAAAATATTCCCTCGGAGCAATGTTGTTTCCCTTCAAAAAGCTGGACGGAAATAGTTGGATGATCAAATTCTTGGACGCTATTTGTCTTTTCGCGCTTGCCGCAGGCATGTCTGCGGTATTGGGGGTGGGGATGTTGAGCCTTGCCGGAAGCATGCAAAAATCCATGGATCCATCCCAAAAACCGCTGATCTTGGGAATCATCGGAATTGCCATTGTGGGCACCTTTACCATATCTGCGGCTTCTGGCCTACTGAAAGGAATCCGCATTCTTTCCGGGATTAACGTCACAATCTTTTTGATCATTTGTACTGTGGTATTTATCGTTGGGCCGACTTCATTTATACTTTCCAATGCAATGGAAGGCTTGGAGACCTACACGATAAATTTTATACCTCACAGTCTGTCACTTGGAGCATTTGGCGATGGTGATTGGATGCACGCATGGACGACATTTTACTGGGCCAACTGGATGGCTTGGGCACCGATTACGGCATTGTTTCTGGGGCGGATTTCCTACGGCTACACGGTACGCCAGTTTATTTTATATAACTGGTGGATTCCTGCGGGATTTGGTATTTTGTGGATGTCGATATTTAGCGGCACTTCCCTGTATTTTGAACTGCATGAAGGCGCAGGATTGGTTCAAGAGCTGAACACTCATGGCCCTAATGTGATCATATATCAGATTTTTGACCACCTGCCTTTTGGGCGAGCGCTGACTATTATTTTTCTCCTAGCAGTTTTCCTTTCTTATGTAACAGCGGCAGATTCCAATACCGAAGCCATGTCATCTATCAGCACCAAGGATATGTCCCAGCAATCGACAGGAGCACCTACTTTTATCAAATACCTATGGGGGGTTGTTGTTGGGCTTGTTGCTTGGGTCATGGTGAGCTATGCCGGGGTCGATGGTGTGAAGATGTTGAGTAATCTCGGCGGATTACCGGCATTGATGCTCATGGTGGTGCTTTGCTTTGTGGGAGTTAAGTATTTGATTGGCGAGGGAAGACAAGGGTTATAAACCAGTTCTTATTGAAAACCAGTGTTCGTGCAGATTTCAAATATTACGGATAAGCTCATTCTTTTCGCTAATCAGCCGTATAATTGCTTGCTAATTTCTTTAAATTTAAACTATTTGAAGCACCCCAAAAATATTAAAACTTTACAGACAGAAAAATGCAAGAATATTCTTGGTTTAAAAATTATCCAACCGGTATTCCAAAGGAGATTGATCCTGATAAATACGCGTCCATAATAGATTTACTGGAGAAAACCTTCTCAAGGTTTGATGGCCGTTGTGCCTATGAATGCATGGGAAAAACATTGAGTTTCCATGAAGTAGATATGCTTTCAAGACAATTTGCAGATTACTTACAGAACGAGGCAGGGTTGAAAAAGGGAGATCGTATTTCTGTGCAAATGCCTAATTTGTTGCAATGGATTGTGGCCGTCTTTGGGGCGCTCCGAGCAGGTTTGATTGTGGTCAATACCAATCCGCTGTACACCTCTAGGGAAATGAAGCATCAGTTTGTTGATTCACGGGCAACGGCCATTGTGATATTGGCCAACTTTGCTCACAACCTTGAAAAGATCATAGATGATACAAATATTAAAACTATTGTGATCACAGAAATTGGTGACTTGCTTGGTGGATTGAAAAAACCTCTTGTCAATTTTGTGGTGAAACACATCAAAAAAATGGTACCGCCCTACACGCTCCCCGGGGCGATTAAGTTTAACGATGCACTGAAGAAAGGAGCAAAAGGAAACTATACAAAACATGCCATAAACCATAACGATACCGTCTTTTTGCAATATACCGGCGGCACTACCGGGATATCCAAGGGAGCGATGCTTACGCATAGAAATGTTATTGCAAATATAGAGCAGATTGGTGCTTGGTGGATACCTAAATTGAAAGAAGGGGAAGAGACCATAATTACGGCATTGCCAATGTACCATATATTTGCGCTCACAGTCAACTGTTTTTCTATGCTAAAAATTGGCGCAAAAAACGTGCTGGTAACCAATGCCAGAGATATGCCAGCCTTTATCAAAATATTGAAGAAGAATCCGTTTACTGTATTGACAGGAGTGAATACCCTTTTCAATGGTTTACTCAATCAACCGGAATTTAAAAAAATCGACTTTTCAAAATTCAAACTTGCTGTAGGGGGAGGAATGGCTGTACAAGATGCGGTAGCGGTCAAATGGAAGGAAGTCACCAAAATCCCATTAGCAGAGGGGTACGGACTTACAGAAACTGCCCCAGTATTGTGTTGCAACCCAATAGATGGCACGGAGCGTATTGGAACCATAGGATTGCCGGTTCCGAGTACAGAAATAGTCATTATGGACGATGAAGGCCATGAAGTTCCTGTTGGTACGCCAGGTGAGATTTGTGCCAAAGGCCCTCAAGTGATGAAAGGATATTGGGAAAAACCTGAAGAAACAGGTTTGGTATTTTATAATGGCTACTTTAAAACTGGAGACATTGGATTTATCGATGAAGATGGGTTTGTGAAGATTGTTGACAGGAAAAAGGAAATGATCAATGTTTCTGGTTTTAACGTTTATCCAAATGATGTGGAAAATGTGATCTCAGCACATGAAAAGGTGCTGGAGGTCGGTGCTATTGGTGTGAGCGACCCCAGGTCTACCGAAAAAGTAAAAGTATTTATTGTCAAAAAAGACCAATCACTGACTGCTGAGGAAATCATTTCCTATTGCAAAGCAAACATGACCCCATACAAAGTGCCGAGGGAAGTGGAGTTTAGAACAGAACTACCAAAATCAAACGTAGGCAAAATCCTGAGAAGGATTCTCAAAGAGGAAGAGGAGGGGAAAATTGGGCAAGCTTAGCAACTCTGCCCTGAGAAAGGGATAAATATAATCTCCATGAAAAAGCCTTATTTTTCCATGAAATGGATAAATTGCGCATAGCAATATTTTCGTACCATAGATTTCAGATGAGCCATGAAAATTCTAATTAGAGCATTTCAGATATCTTTTTTAGCAATCATTTTATTCGCCTGTTCCACAGAAAAGGAAGAAGTGAAAAAGGAAATAATTCCAGATGAAGGTGATGGAGGAATATCCCTTTCCCAAAATTTTGGGGCATTGGTCGTGGCAGATACCTTGGGAAGAGGACGTCATTTGGTGGTTAACACCAACGGTGATGTGTATGTGCATCTTAGGAAGAATACGGATGATGGCTATGGCATTATTGCCTTGCGTGATACAACCGGTGATGGCCGTGCAGATATTCAGCAGGGATTTTCTGATAAGACCGGTACGGGCATCGAATTGCACAATGGGTTTTTGTATTATTCCACACGAACGGAGGTTTACAGATCTCCGATGGTAGAGGGACAATTGCTTCCTTCAAATCACGTTGACACGCTTGTGCATCTAGTAGGTGGCTCAGGCCACATGGAAAAACCACTCACTTTCGATGGTAAAGGGAATATGTATGTGAATGTAGGATCACAATCCAATGCTTGTCAGGAAGAACAACGCTCAAAAGGCTCGCCTGGGGTTGATCCTTGTGTAGAACTGGAAACGCGTGGAGGGATTTGGAAATTCGATGAAAATAAATTGGAACAAAAACAGGATCTATCGCAAAGGTACGCCACGGGAATAAGGAACGCTGTAGCCATTCAATGGAATGCAGAGGCGAACAAACTATTTGCTGTGCAACATGGTCGGGATGACCTGCATCGCTTTTGGCCGGAGCATTTTACCGAAGAACAAAATGTAGAATTACCGGCAGAGGAATTTTTGGAAGTTGAGGATGGGGATGATTTTGGTTGGCCATATTGTTATTGGGATCCTTTTGAAGATACCAAATTTTTAAATCCGGAATATGGAGGAGATGGCGTAAAAACTGAAAGATGTGAGGGGATTAAACCTCCAGTTATGGCTTTTCCGGGACACTGGGGGCCAAATGATTTGTTATTTTATAAAGGAGATATGTTTCCCGCGAAATATAAAAACGGAGCATTTATCGCTTTTCATGGTTCGTGGAACAGGCTTGGGCATGATCAGGCGGGCTATAAAATTGTTTTTGTACCTATGAAAAATGGGAAGCCCTCTGGCGAATGGGAGGTTTTTGCCGATGGTTTCAAAGGGGAAAAACCGTTGGAAAGTCCTGGAGATGCTGTCTATCGCCCATGCGGTTTGGCGGAAGGGCCAGATGGGTCATTGTATGTGGCTGATTCGCAAAAGGGGCGCATCTGGAGGATCATGTACTATCCGAATGGCATACAAAAGCGCAATGCCTTAACCGCACCATCAGCCTCAGAAAACACTGGAAAATCCATAGAAAATGAGAAGCTTGTAGCTGGGAAAGCCGTATATGATAGTTTCTGTCAGGCATGCCATATGTCCAACGGAAAGGGTGCCCCGGGCATGAATCCGCCACTGGCCGGTACAGATTGGGTATTGGGTGATAAAGAACGATTGATCAAAGTTGTACTCAATGGACTAAGTGATCCCATCGAAATCGACGGCGAAATATATCAAAATGTGATGGCAGCTCAGGCATTTTTATCAGATCAGCAAATTGCAGATGTACTCACCTTTATCAGGCAAAGCTTCGGCAATGATGCTAGTGCCATCACACCGGATGAGGTGGCGGATGTGAGAAAAAATGCATCTTAAATCCATGAAATTGACTTATTGAAAAATGATGGTTTTATTGTTATAAACAAAAACCCGGTCGTCAAAAACCAGCCTTAGAGCATTTGAAAGAACAATTTTTTCAACATCTCTTCCCGCTCTTGCCATCATTTTCGAATCATTTTTGTGATTGGTCTGGATCACATCTTGCGTGATTATTGGACCTTCATCGAGATTGTCATTGACAAAATGTGCCGTAGCTCCAATCAGCTTTACACCTCTCGTAAATGCCTGTACATAGGGCTTTGCGCCAACGAAAGCCGGCAAAAAAGAATGATGAATATTTATGATCTTATTTTTATATCGATGCGTAAATTCCGGAGTTAGGATGCGCATGTATTTTGCCAATACCAGAAATTCTGGTTGGTACTGATCAATGATTTTAGAAATCTTTGTCTCGTGTTCTTGGCGCTCTATCTTTTCTGCAGAAACGCGATGAAAAGGCAGGTTGAATTTCTCACAAAACCCCTGCAAGTGCGCGTGGTTGCTAATGATTGCCTGAATGTTGGCATTCAATTCACCAAAGTGATGCCTAACCAGCAAATCTCCAATACAATGGTATTCTTTTGTGATAAAAACTATAATATTCTTTTTCCTTTTTTCATGTAACTGAATATTCGATGAAGGAGGTAATAGGCCCGATAGCTTTTCAAGCATTTCCTCTCTATTCAGTTTTCCAACTACTTCTGATCGCATGAAAAATTGATTTTTTTCATGGTCAACAAATTCCTCTGTTTCTGTGATATTTAGCCCGGAAGCATATAAAATACCCGAAATTCCATGGACAAGTCCTTTTTGGTCAGGACAATCTATTTTTAATATGTAATGCATAAATTGTTATGAAACGTGTTTCCTATCGAATTCAGTACCTGATTCGATGGCTTTGGAGATTTTGTCTATCACTTCTTTCAACTCTTTGGAGGATTTTTTGAGGTGTAGCAATATAGGTGATTCCAGTTGTTTAGAATTTTTTTCCAACAGACTTACAAGGCCAAGAATGCTACAAAGAGGTCCTCGGAGGAGGTGTGCATTGATATAGGCATATTCTGAAAGTTGCTCGTTCTTCTTCTTGATGCGCTTCGTTCGCTCCACAACGATAGCTTCTAAGTTTTGATTGACGTAATTGATCTCTTTGTTACTCTGTTTTAATTCCTGATTGATGGTTTCGATTTCCTTTCTTTGGGTAATGAGAAGTCCATTCTGCCTTTCAATTTTTGTGATGTGTTTTTTGAGATCTTGGTTTAAAATTCCAATTTCATTTTGCTGCTCTTTGATAGTGGTAATATCCTGCGAAATGATCATTATTTTTTCAACTACACCTTGTTTGTCATTTATTGGAAAGAAGTTTTCTTTGAGCCAGTATTCTTTGTTGTTTATATTAAAAAATGTTTCATGACTCAAGTTTTCTCCCTCTTTTACTAGCCTCCAAAACTCCTTGAACCCGTCGGGATCCGCTTGTAAATCACCGAATTCCAGACAGAGTTCTGGTAGGTTTTTGTTCATTATTTCAGGCTCCGTCATTTGAAAAAAGTCAACAATTGATTGGCTGACTTTAATAAATCTCCCGTTGAGGTCAGTCTCTCCTACAAGCAACTGGGTTTTATAAATTGCATCCAAGATACTTCTGTTCTCGGCTTCCCTATTTGATAATTTGTGCTGGGTTGTTGTTAATTTTTCAATCAGGTCATTGAGCTCATCCTGAGCTACTAGCAGTTCGTTGTTTTTTGAGCGAATAAATTCTCTTTGAGCAGAGATTTCGTCCTTCTGATGCCTGAGTTCCTTGTTTTGAATAATTATCTCATCATGCCTTTTTTTAAGCTCCATATTTATAGAGGAAATCAGATCGTTTTTTTCTTTGAGTGTCAATAAGACGTTGTCGTTGGCCTTTTGAAATATCATAGAGATGATCAGGATTATTCCTGTGAGGCCATTAAATACGATTGCCTTAACGACAAGTTCATGGGTTTTGTCATAGATTGCGGGCGTCTGATAGGACACATCTTGCAAGTAGGTAAATGCAAATACTGTAGCGCAACAAACGATTAACCAGACGATAGCCGATTTTCTGTTGATCAACAAGTTGGCGGATAAGGGAATGAAGGATAGCCATGGCGTGATGCTGGAGTAGATCATCCCTGAACGGTATATCATGAGAATGGCAGATACATAGATCGGTATCAAATAAAGGTTAGAGATAAAATTCAGGGACAGATCGGATCGTAGTAGGAGGGCTATGGATAGAAATAAAACTGCCAATATTGGCATGATAATAATTGCAATTTGGAAGTCTATATAGTTGGCAACAACTAAATAGAATAAGGAAAAAAGGGAGGATACCAAGCAAAAATTTAGAATCAGTTTGGCATGCGAAAAAATGGAGAAATCCTTGCTTCTATATTTATAAAGAAAAAAATTATAGATGGTTTGCATTACTTGTTTTGCTATGAGCTATGAAACGGAGGCATCAATGTCGTGTCAGTAATTTGATCAATTCCTTGTTATAATTAGCTGTAAAATACATAAAAAATATATTATATTCAGATTATGATAATTGGGATCATGAATTTGATAAAAATATATATATAAAAGCAAGGTTATTTTCTGCCAATAAAATAATAGACAATGGCAGTGGCGATACTAAACAAAAGTGCAAAAATAGTCCAAACAATTTTTCCGAGAGCTCCTAACTTTGAGTTCACCGCCCATACATCATATATTACCCATACTGCACAGACAATCGCTAAAATATAAAGAATGTTTTCCATCAATTGAGGTTTTGTTGTTGTTATGTATTTGTTTTAAAAGTAATTTCAATTTACGCTTTAAATTTGATTTTTTTTTGATATTAACTTTTTTGTAAATCTTGAGGTATGAAAAAAATATTTGCATCAATTTTTTGGGTTGTTTCGATAGCGGTCTTTGTTATATCGTGTAAGTCAGAAGATAACCCCGCTCCTAAACCAAATATTATTTATATTCTTGCCGATGATTTGGGGTATGGAGAATTGGGTGCTTTTGGCCAGCAAAAAATCGAAACGCCCCATATTGACCAATTGGCCAAAGAGGGGATGAAATTTACCCAGCATTATGCAGGCGCGCCGGTGTGTGCGCCATCGAGGTGTGTGCTATTGACTGGTAAGCATATGGGACATGCCTTAGTTCGTGGAAATGATGAATGGCGTGAGCGAGGAGCAGTATGGGATTATGTGGCAATGATCAAGGATTCTACACTGGAGGGACAAAGACCGATTCCGAAAGGAACAGTAACAATTGGGACATTATTACAAGAGGCTGGATACAAAACCGCAGTTGTGGGCAAGTGGGGGCTGGGTGCGCCGCATACCGAAGGCATACCAAATGACCAAGGATTTGATTTTTTCTATGGTTATAATTGCCAAAGACAGGCACACACTTACTACCCCGTGCACCTTTACAAAAACAGGAACCGGGTATACCTCAATAATGATACTATCCCTCCCAATACAAAGCTGGACAAAGGTGCTGACCCAATGGATTTAGAAAGCTATGCAAAGTATAATCTGAATGATTACTCTCCTGACCTCATGTTTGATGAAATCACTTCTTTTGTGACGGAAAACAAAGAAAATCCTTTTTTTCTCTATTGGGCAACTCCAATTTCGCATGCGCCATTGCAGGCTCCAGAGGAGTGGGTGCAAAAGTATGTAGATAAATTTGGCGATGAAGAGCCCTATTTGGGTCAAAATGGCTACTTTCCGAACAGATACCCTCACGCTGCTTATGCTGCTATGGTCTCTTATCTCGATGATCAGGTGGGACAACTTGTGCAGCAGCTCAAAGACCTCGGGATTTATGAAAATACGCTGATTGTTTTCACTTCAGACAATGGACCAACGTATAATGGAGGTACGGATTCCCCATGGTTTGATAGCGCAAAACCATTCAGAAGTGAGCAGGGAAGAGGCAAGGGTTATATGTATGAAGGAGGGATCCGTGTGCCAATGATTGCTTCTTGGCCTGGGAAAATTGCTCCGGGAACTTCCTCTGATCATATTTCCGCTTTTTGGGATGTATTGCCTACGCTTTGCGATGTTGCAGGAATCTCAACTGATTATAAAACGGACGGAATTAGTTTTTTACCTGCCCTAGTTAATTCTGAGTTGCAGGGTGAGCACGAGTTTCTATATTGGGAATTCCCATCGTATAATGGGCAGCAGGCTGTTCGCATGGGAAAGTGGAAAGGGCTTCGCAAAGATATATTTGATGGGAATATGGAAATTGAATTGTTTGATTTGGAAAAGGATCCGAGAGAACTTGAAAATGTCGCAGCGAGACATCCTGATGTTATAGAAAAGATACAAAAAATCATGGTAGAGCAGCATGAAACTCCTGTCATCGATAAATTTAAAATGAAGCAGCTGGGAGATGTTTGATGGAGATAACATTGTTGAAACAAAATAGTTAGTGATACATGATGAATTGGAATGACGTAATTAAATTTGCCAATAATGGCAGCCCAAAACCCGATCGCAGGGTGGAAAAAACTGACGAAGAGTGGCGCACCCAGTTGACGCCTTCTCAATATAAAATTGCACGCAAAAAAGGAACTGAGCCCGCATTTTCCGGGGAATATTGCCATGCACATGATGCAGGAAGATATAGCTGCATTTGTTGCGATACCGCATTGTTTGATTCTACCATCAAGTTTGACTCCAAGTCAGGATGGCCGAGTTTTACGCAGCCTGTGGCCGACAATGTGATCAAATACGAAAAGGACACTACATTTGGAATGGTGCGCGTGGAAGTAATGTGCAATGTTTGTGATGCCCACTTGGGGCATGTTTTTCCGGATGGCCCTGAGCCGACGGGTTTGCGTTTTTGTATCAATTCTGAATCGATTCAATTGAAATAAAATATTCGTGGATTTTTCAGTATATTTTGGCAAGAGTTTAGATTCCTGATTTGCCAACAATATGAATTTGACAGATAAGTCCTCACGAAAAAGACCCGATTCCATACAAGGGGTTTTAGACGCATTGGATGAAATAATTGATAAAACCCGAGAGGAAAACAACTGCCACTGCGCGTTTACGCATGTCTACCGCCGCACGACATTTGAAATTCTAAAAGCTATAAATGAGGGTAGGTTTGAATATCCCGAGCGCATGGCAAAATTGGATGTGATCTTTGCCAATTTATACATAGATGCATACCACAGTTATGTAAATGCAGTGCCTACGTCCAAATCCTGGACGCTAGCTTTTAATTCTAAGAGTGATAGAATTTCTATTATTCAACATATACTTTTAGGAATGAATGTTCATATCAATATGGATCTTGCAGTGGCAGCGGCCACAGTATGTAAGGGCAAAGATATTCTCAACTTGAAACATGACTTTATGCTCATCAATCAGATATTGGCCGAGCTCGTTGATAATGTTCAGGGAGGCTTGGGAAGGTCATCTCCGATGATGAGGATGATCGATATGATCGGTATGAAAAAGGATGAATGGGTGATTGGTTCCGGAATCAAAATGGCGCGTGATTTTGCATGGGCTCATGCCATGGAGTTGGCGATCATGGATAGAAGCACCTGGGACATCAGGATTCTCGAAATAGACGAAAAAGTCTTTGCTATGGGCGAACAGATCAAAAAACCACCAAGCTGGTTTTTAAGGTTCTTGTTAAGATGGATAAGGCAATTTGAAAAAAAGGATGTGCAAAACATCCTAAAAACCATGAATTTCCAATAATGGATTTTTAGTGGTTTTAGTCCCAATAAATTTTTAAACAGACAGCTTTTGGGAATTCAATTTATCCCCCATTTCTGTTATTTTTACCAACGAATTCAAGGATAATGCTCAAACATTAATTTTATATATAATGAAGAAAATATCCAACTATGCGGTGATCGTAGCCATGCTTTTTGCCTGCTCGGCACCAGAAAATGAAACTGTAAAATTTCCAAAAATAGACGTGAAATACCCACAAACGAAGAAAGTAGATCAGACAGACAATTATCATGGTACACAAGTGGCCGATCCCTACCGATGGCTGGAAGTCGATACAGCCCGTGAGGTCATGGAATGGGTTGATCTTGAAAACAAGACAACTTTTGACTATCTCGATAAAATCCCATTTCGGGATGCCATCAAAAAAAGATATACGGAATTATTCGACTATCCCAAGCTGTCGTCGCCACGGAAGATCGGCGAATACTACCTTTTTTATAAAAATGACGGACTTCAAAATCAAGCCGTGATTTATATCCAGAAAGGGTTATCCGGTGAGCCGGAAGTGTTTATCAACCCCAATACCTTGAGCTCAGATGGTACAGTTTCCATTTCCCTGTTGGGGAATTCCAAAGACAACAAGTATCTGGCAATTTCCCGCGCTGAGGCAGGTTCTGATTGGAACCAGATCCGGGTCATGGATTTGGAGACAAAAAAGGAATTGCCCGATCAGTTAGACTGGGTGAAGTTTTCCGGGGCTTCATGGTTTCAGGATGGTTTTTACTACAGCCGATATCCCGAACCCTCTGAAGGCACCGAACTCTCGAACCAAAATCTTTACCATACGGTATATTATCACAAAATCGGTACGAAGCAATCACAGGATATATTGGTATATGAAGATCGCGAGCATCCCAAAATGAATCACAATGCCGGGGTGACGGAAGATGAAAAATATCTGGTGCTTTCTGCCTCTCCCGGTACCGATGGATATGCGACTTATGTCAAAGACCTTTCCAAGAAAGGCGATTTCCAATTATTATTTGAAGGGTATAAAAACAAAAGCAGCATTGTTCACCACTTAGGCAATGGAAAGTTTTTGGTGCATACCGACATAGATGCGCCAAAGTACAGGTTGGTGGAAGTGGATATAAATAATCCTGAAAAGTCTCATTGGAAGGACATCATTGCGGAATCTGAAAACCTGCTCGATGGTGTGAGTACTGGTGGGGGAAAGCTCTTTGCGCTCTATCAGCAAGATGCGACAAACAGAATTTATCAGTCAGAATATGACGGTTCTGACAGTAAAGAAATCAAGCTTCCCGGATTGGGATCTACCGGTGGATTGGGTGGTAGGGAATCTGAAAGCGTACTTTTCTACAGCTTCACATCCTTTATTTTTCCACCTACGATTTTCACATATAATATCGAAACTGGGATATCAGAAGTTTTTTATAAAACAGAATTGAAATTCAATCCGGACGATTACATGGAAAAACAGGTGTTTTTCACAAGTAAAGATGGCACGAGGGTACCCATGTTTTTGGTGCATAAAAAAGGGTTGGAGCTGAACGGGAAAAACCCCACGGAACTTTATGCATACGGTGGTTTTAATATCAGCCTTACACCTTCCTTTAGCACATCAAGGATTATTCTCATGGAAAATGGGGGCATTTTTGCCTTGGCAAACTTGCGTGGGGGAGGAGAGTATGGAGAGGATTGGCACCGTGCCGGAATGCTGGAGAAAAAGCAAAATGTATTTGACGATTTTATCGCGGCAGCAGAATATTTGATTTCTGAAAAGTACACATCGTCTGAGAAGCTGGCGATTTCCGGAGGCTCAAATGGTGGCTTGTTGGTTGGGGCGTGTATGACTCAGCGGCCCGAGTTGTACAAGGTGGCATTTCCTGCAGTTGGCGTGTTGGACATGCTCCGATATCAATTGTTTACTATTGGCAGGGCGTGGGCAGTGGAGTATGGCGCCAGCGAAAACCCCGATCAGTTCAAATATTTATATGCCTATTCCCCTTTGCACAATCTGAAGGATGGCACGGCCTATCCCGCCACGATGATCACCACGGCAGATCATGACGATCGCGTGGTTCCGGCGCATTCATTTAAGTTTGCCGCACGGCTACAGGAAGCAAACAGTGGTGACAATCCTGTTCTTATCCGCATCGACAAGCGTGCAGGGCATGGAGCCGGCAAGCCAACCTCAAAGATCATTGAAGAACAAGCAGACAAATGGTCTTTTTTCTTTTATAATACCAATACTGAGGTGATTTATAAAGAGTGAGGTTAGGAATATACTGCAATGGAAATGTTACAGATATTGGCTATTTTTAAATTGAATTATAAATGCCAAACCCCAGACATAGCGCACTCAGTGTGCTATACAGAATTGTAGCTGGCGAAATGAAAACAGAAAATGATGGAAGAAAAGGAAATTTGGAAAGGTAGTCCGTCTCAATGGATAAATTTTGGAACGTATATAATATGCTTTCTTTTTTGTTGGTTGGTCATTCCAATTTTTATCGCACTGTGGAAATTTCTTGTCGTCAAAACTTGGAAGATTGAAATTACAGACCAAAGGCTGATAACTGAAAAAGGAGTGCTTTCAAAAACAACGGACGAACTTGAGCTATATCGCGTAAAAGACCTTCGGCTTGACCAGCCTTTATTGTTGCGACTTGTAGGCCTTTCGAATATTGTCCTTTTGACTTCCGACCGAACCAATCCCACTGTGATCATACCATCCATTACTGACGGGAAAAATGTCAGGGAAAAACTTCGAGTGGCAGTAGAAGCAAGAAGGGATATGAAAGGAGTAAGAGAAACGGACTTCGAGTAGAGTTAATCTGTTATAAGAAAGTTGCTGAGAATGGCTATTTTTAATTTGATTTATAAATACCATATTTCAGGTATAGCGCACTGAGTGCGCTATATACTACCTAAGTTTAAGCCTAAGCTGAAATAGGAGTTTTTCCTTTCAATTCGACATTGAAAAATATTTGAAAATATGTCAGAAAAAATATCAAAGAGATTGCTAATAACAGAGGAACCTTGGAATTATGATGCAGCATTAAATGGTACAGCAATCCGAGGCTCTTATAGTACAATGCAATTTGTACTTAGGCTAAGAGACGACATAAGAGATGCCTTGGAAAATGCGGATGAAGGAAGTTTTGAAAAAATTCAAGCAACTTCAACAGCGATGCATGAAAATATACATTGGTGGCAACATATTGGTTCCAATTTTGGTTTGCTTTATACTTTAGCCTATCCAGCATTTACGCATGTTAGCAATGACAATCTAAAAAACCTGATCTCGCAAGGGATAACTTTTAAATCACTTTTAAAATATGACAGACAATATTATGCAAAATATCAAAAAGCTGACATTCCTGATTTAAATATAATTCTCAACAACTTCTACGACATTCAATATGCAAAAGAATTTGCATTTGATAATACAAGACTAAAGACAATAGTAAAAGACAAACGCTTCTTCTTAAACATTGGTCATTGTTACCATATTCTGTGGAGTACTACAATTCATACTATTGCAGCTACAATAGACCAAGGATATAAATTTTTACCTAAAACGGAGCAATGGGTTGAAAGATTCAGAAAGTTAGATGAAGATAGAGTACCGGGTTTTTATATCGATTCCTCCATGGGTATTTCACCTATTGGAATAAGAGCAATATTTGAAGGGCAAGCTATTTTCAACCAAATGCAATTTTTAAGTATTGCAAATCGAGACTTAACATACAATGATTTTGAAATTAGCGGAATGTTGCATGGTATTTACAAAGAAGCTTTTGATTTATTTATTCACGTCACAGGATATGATAAGCCAATCAATATGATAGAACCTATTGTTGGCTTGTTCTTATTAGTTTGTGATATAGCTATTAATCCAAATAATGGATTTCCATTAGAAATTTATGATTTCAATAACTTCATAACTAAAAATGACCCAGGAATACGGTTTGTCTATTTGTGTGTATCCATTGCAAAAAATCCAGAAAAATTTGAAAACAGTATAAATGAGTATTCAAAAAAAGAATATATAGAATTGAGTAAGGAATTATCTGAAAGTATTGGTTGCAAATGTCCTTATGAAAGTATAGATACAGTTTTGCAATGGGAAAATGATAAAGAAGTGAAAAAAATACTCGAAGATGAGTCCGAGTTAAAATTCCCACCTGAAAACCTTCCAATTAGGTTAATGTTTGCAAAATACTTTCGCTTTCAGGAAGATAAGAAAAGGTTTCCTAATGTTTTATGTTGGTTTGGTTATCATGCTACAAGTGTTCATTCAAATGTAGAATTTGAAACTGTTGATTCCCTTTACAAAAAACATCACGCATTATTTATGGATGATTCTGACGGAGAGATTAAACCAACTCTTTTTGAAGGAAAAAAAGAAGAGAATATAATGGAATCATTCAATATGTTTTATAAGTTCAACATCATCTATGATATTGTTCTTAGATGGGTTCATGAAGAAGGAGAATTTAAATTGGATTATAAATGGATTGCTAACGAAAGAGCAAAAAGTTTTATTCCTATAATTAAAGAAGAATTTGAGAAACAATTCAAAATATCGATAGATATGATTAAAGTGGTAAATCAATAAAAACCTAGCTATAAGAAAGTGTAAATTTAACAGCGGATCCGGTGGGTGTTCCAACGTTGGATTCACGCCCAATTATCCGTTCCTATCGGACGGGCAACCGCACGTAAATCCGCTACTAAATTTACACCAGCCGTTCTAATCCTCAACCCCAAAATCTACCTCCTCACCACCTGAAACATTTTTATATAATGCTCTGAAGGCATGAAAATCCCGGCGCTTTTGTCGTAGAATTCCTGGCCGATCGGGTAGATGCCGTCTTTGGTCTGTGTCCATTCGGCACCGGCCATCGGGTGGTAGCTCATCATTCTGTCCCAGTTTTTGTAGTACTGATGTCCGTTGGTTTCCTGCAATCCCAATTCCATTTCGGGGAAGGATGGCAGTCGCGCCGCCACTGACTTGTTCCAATCTACCAGGATCGGATTTACCGTAAGGTCAGCACAAAAGCAAGGAATGTTCTTTTCATAAGCGAGCTGAGCCATTTGCATGGTCATGCTCAAGGTTTTGGCGATGGCCTTGAGTGCTATGGTACCGTAGCCCTGCTCGATCCTACGCGCTGTGTCTGCTACCGTGTGGGCACTTTCATCAGCCGCAATCCGCACGCCGAGGTTACCGACGTAGGTATCGTTAAATTCGTCAAATGGTTCCTCGATCACGGCGATCTGGTCCAGCGCTTTGATTTTGTCAGCCTGGTCGATAAAGCGCATCAACGTTTCCTTTTTCACATATCGGCCGTTGGCGTCGAAATAGTATGGGATTTTCCCGCTTTTGGTATGAGGAGTTTCATAGTGGCCGATGGTCTTGTGCAGATCTTTGAGAAACTGGATGTCCTTTGTGATCATTTCTTCTTGGCTTCCAGACGATCCTGTTTTCAGTTTCATGATGAAATAACCCTGATCTGCGGCTTCTTTGATCTTAGAGACCGGCGTGCCGACGCTGTATGATGGAATACTGGCTACTTTGTCGTGACGCTTGGAAAGTCCCTGTTTTAAATTATCAGGAACCATCTCGTCAAAATTTTTGATGTTGTTGTGGTTGATATAAAGTTGCCACAGCGCATTGTCTACGCAAACCAAAGAGTTGAGCGCAAAGGTCTCGCGCATGTCCGGATTGCCGGAAATCTTTTTTCCATATTCATGGATTTCAGGTAGTATTTCATCCAACACTTCAAGCGGATTGGTGAAGGTATGGCCCTTGAGCATTTGGGTGGCGCGCTCGCTCATGGCATACATGATGGCATTCCCACCATTTTCTGAATGGTCGAAAAATACCTTAGAATCTGACCAAAGTATTCCCTGCGTGCCGAGGCCTATGCCGACGAGCCCGTTGTCGGTTTCGAGATAGCTGACCGCTTGCCAGAGTTCGGAGACTCCA
>JAUHYU010000056.1 GCA_030426345.1 Bacteroidia bacterium | reverse complement strand
AAACCAAAGATTCGGCAATGACCGCTGGAAAGCTGCACAAGGCATCTGAATTGAAAATCTTCAGATTAGGATTGTGGGAGGTAAACAATCCTCTGTAAATAAATTTATTGGACAACATGAAGTTGAGGTTTTTGAATACCAACCAAGGTTGCTTTAACCTGGCCCCGATCAATGCCATGTGCGTGAGCCCATGTGCAGATTCATTTCCAGACCCTCTTTTTTCTGCGGCAACGGTCGCCGCCTTGAAAAGTTCTGGAGTGTCTTCAGGATTGATTTCATGCCCAGGCCAGACCGGATAAAGATGCGAAACGTGGCGATGGTCATAATTGTCCATCAAATCTTCCGCAGCCCATTCTTTCAAGGCACCATCTTCATTTATGAGATATGGCGGTAATTTTTGCAACAAATCTTCTAGCTGCTTTTTCTTTTCCGGTTGTATCCCCAACTCATCATAGATCGTTATCAGGTTGGTGAAAACCTCTTTTGCAGCGGCGATATCCATAGTCGCATTGACAGATGCTGACACATTTGAATTAGCTGGCTTGTTTTCTGGAGAATAGGATGGTGCGAAAAAAAGGTTTCCATTTTCATCATATTCCGTAAGGAAGTCTTCAAAAAAAAGTGCCGTTTTTTCCATCATCGGGAGCAATCGTTCTGTCAGAAACTCTTTATCCCCCGACACCTGATAATATTCATAACATGGCTCAAGAAGCCATGCTGCACCAGCCAACCAGAAGTGACCCGGGAAATTGACATTGAAATGTGTGTGCAATCCTCTCCGCCCCGATGTGCGTGGCCCCGCCAAATACCCCCTGCAACCATACAAATTCCGCGCATTGATTTCCCAATCCGGAGCCACACGTTCGAGCATTTTCATGTAGCTCTCAATGGCTTCCGGGAGGTTGCAAATATTGGCGGATGAAATCTGGAGGTTGATATTGGCATCGGTGGTAAAATCACCAGACCAGGCGGGGCGCCACTGCCCATTCCAGATTCCCATGAGATTTGGAGGGTTATTCCCACTCGAACTTATCAAAGCATACCTGCCCATGTTGAACATGGATTCCAACAGTTCAGTATTGATCGAATCGGGTTTAGAAATTTGATTTTCAATCAACTCTTCCGACGAATGCCGGCCTTGATCATCTGGATAAATATCAAACGCTACTCTGTTGAACATCACTCCATGGATTTTAGCATGTTTTTCGAGCAAAAAATCGTAGTCAGGTTTTAAGCCTTCTAACTCCTTTTTAGTAAGTTCCACTGCGCTGTTGGCATAATCATCGAGGGCTACAATTCTGCTGAGAATCAAAATATTTTTTGCATCTGATATTTTAAGAATCCCATCTGTCACTTCCCGCTTTGCATCCGGAGCGATCACTTTTGAGATCACCTCATATCCCCTGTCGTTCAATCGATACTTTACCCTGAATGTCATCCATTCCTCTGCCACTGAAATTTTGGAATCTTCGTACCCCGGAGGAAGTTCCCGATGGCCCGCCCAATCCTCCTTGGTGGCTCCCTGCATTTTCATTTCCAGCGCACAATTAACTTTATGCGCATCATTTTCAATAAATTGGACAATCACATTGTCCGCACGGCTTACGAAACTTTTCCTTGTTTGAGATAGTCCATTTGATTTCCATGCCACCTTTACCTCACCAGATTCAAAGTTGATCGACCTTTTATAATCTGTATAATCCCCCTCCAAAGGTTGGTCCAGATCCATAACCAAAGCCGGATGGTAAGGGTCTGTCCATTGAAGCCCTACATATCCTTCTTTTACAGCCATGTCGTATGAAAAATTGATGGCTTTTTCATACTTTTTCTGCCGCAACAAATCGCGGGTCTCTGCCAAATATTTGCCAATCATGGGAGGTTCGACATTTTCAGAGCCTAGGGGTTCATACAAAAATTCATGGTTAAAAATGACTTTTTCATGTACGGGATCTCCATGAACCATGATGCCCATAATGCCATTGCCGCTGATCAAGGCATCCTGCCACTGCTCGGCAGGGATTGTACTAAACATGCCCTTGTGTTCCACGACCTTATCCCTGGAGTTTGGTTGGCATGCACTGAAAATGCATAATAAAATACCTCCAAAAATTATATTGAGTCGCTTCATGCTTTATTCAATTGTGAAAAAATGTATTAGATAAATCCAATGCCTCTCTGAAACAACTAAGATTTTATCTACTATTCTGAACTGATTTATTTAGTTGCTTAAATTTGGCAAAACAACATCCTCAATATTAGCTCCGATCTCCCCAGTTCCATTATTGTTATATGCCTTCACTCTTCTGGAAGCTCCCACGATGATTGGTTCTTTTTGAATATCAGTAAAAGTATTGTTCCGTATCGTTACATCTTCAGCTCCTTTTATCGAAATGGCATGAATCCCTCCAGTTATTTTATTTCCCTCAAAAAGAAGACGCTTGTGCAATCCGGGGACATTTCTAATTTTGGCGTTAACATGAACAGCAATTGCCGAAGCTTCGTCTATAGTCCCATCATTTGCTCCACCCAAACCACAATTTGTGATCGTGTTGTTTCGTACAATTACGTCTTCGGAAGCAACGCCTTCTCCCCAATTGCCTTCAGCTCCAATATGAATTGCCGTACCAGTTGCATTCTCAAATGAGCACCCTTCGATTAACACCTTCCTGGTTTTAACCAAAACCGACCGTGCCCTGTGAGATTTCACCTTGCAATTCACAAATTTAAGGCTTGGACTTGCAGTTATATTTGCCAAATAATAAGATTCAATGTCTTCAGGCAATTCTCCATCAAACTCTATTTTTACCTTCCTTTCCTTCGGAAATGTCCAGAAGCGGCGCACCCTTATATAACCAACTTCTTTCAACGTATTTTTTTCAACAACAGCCAGTACATCACCATATTGGGGTTCATCCAGATAAAGGGAGTGCGTATAGTTCCGTTCTCCTAAAATTATTTCACACACGTTGCTGTCCTGGTGACTAACTATATGTGAATAATAGGTATGGACATTTGTGGCATCATCTCCCTGACCAGCAAATTCACAGTTATTAAAATGGATAAATCCCCTATTGGTGGCGAAGTGAGTTGCATCGGTATTGGAAGAAACGAAACGCCCCTCTCGCGGAATGATCTTTAATCGGTTCATGGATATATTCTCGCTTAGATGCCCCACGATACCCATTCCTGCCTGAGCATGGATCGTAACATCGTTAAGGACGATATCTTTTGTTTTATAAATCAAAATGGCCGGTCGGTAATGAAAGCCCGAAAGAGCAATTAGCACCCTTCCAACCAAAGCTTGGTCACGAATTCCCTTGCCGTAAAATCGAATGGTCTGTGGTGCTATCAGCTCCTTGCGCTGTTGATATACTGCCGGACCTACCAATGATTCCTTATCCAAATCGTAGATCATGATCCGCAACATAATCAGATCTTTCGAAACCGGGTCGCTCTCAGGGAATTTCACATCAACAAAGTCTGTCCCCAAGTTAATGATCTTGCCTGCACTGTTGGGAATCCGCTTATAATCTATTGTAATCCCATTCAATTCGACATTGTTGCAATTTCTGAAAGACAACGGTTCCATCCAGCCATCACAAATAAGTTCTACCCCATGGGCATCAATCCTAAGGTTTTTGGCACCGCCAAAATCCAGCCCTATAACATATTCTTTGTTGGCAACATATAGTTCATCCTGCGGATTTGGGCCTAGTTTGCCAGACATGGCATCTTCTTGGATTTTAATTGCCTTTGGATCTGAAATATGATATTTACCCGCGGGGAAATAGAGTAACGTATTTGGTTTTTTCCTTGCATTTGCCGCGGCCTCCCTCAAAGCTTTTGTATCATCTATATTGTCATTGGGTATCGCCCCAAAATCCAAAACGCTTATCTTGTTTTCATTTTGCGAAAGCACACTGGTCCAAATACCGCAAAAAAATATGGAGAAAATAAATATTGTCTTTGCCATGGAATTATTCTGGTTTTTGTAAAGTGAAAACTAGGGGATGAGCTCCATCCCATTTTTGTTTCTGAATCAATTGCCCCTCCTGTATCGTCTTAGCCCATATCTCTGAATCAACCCGTTCGACAATCAAATCGAAGTCATTGCCAAATGCCCTAATATGTTTCAGGGCCATTTTATCCCAATTAGCAGGAAGTTGTGGGGAGCAAAGGAATTTATGGAACCCGATAGGTTCTATACCAAACATACCTTCCGTTATAACGCGGCAATATAATCCGCTTTCAGCAGAAAGATGCTGCTGCCCGCCTTCAGGCCATGCCTCTACTGCATATGGCACGTGATCCCTCAATAGCCTTTTTTCAGAATAGTTATGCAATGCATCATAACCTGCTTGGACCTCACCTGCATTAAAAATACCTCTCAGGGTGTACAAGGTAGCCCTGTCCCAAAATGTTTCTTTTCCTTCTTCGGTATAAACACCGTTTTCGCTCCATAAATAAGGTGATAAAAGGGCCTGTATGGTCCCTTCCTTTCGATCAAATATACCCATGGTCAAAGGTATGGAAATCCATGAACGCAATTTTTTGTTCCCATCAAAATAACGGTAAGTTTCAAAACCTTCCATGGTTGCCCCAAAATAATCATCAATCGCTTTCCTCAATTTTTCTGCACGCAATCTGTATGTTTTTGCAAGATCATTTTTACCCAATTCATCCGCAAGATGAGCCGCGCTGATCTGGCCGCCATAAGTCAATGTTGAAGTTGTCAAATTGGTATCCCCGGTGGGAAAGCGCCCTTCCAATTCATCCGTATTGGAGGCAATTATCCCATCTTTGGTCTTCTTGCGCTCACAATATTCCAAACACCATTCGATCAAAGGAAATAATTCTTTAGCCACTTTTTTATCACCATAAGCCAGTGCAAAACGAGAGGCACCATAGGCAATCATTGCCATATCTCCTCGGTCCCCGGCTCCATTCCAGATATCTATACCTTCGGCAATAATGGAAGACGGTATCGGTCTGAATTCATCATTCATGAACCTAGCAAAATGGCGGAAGCTATTGATGGCGGACTCATTCCCATTTGCATTTCCCAAAAATGGAAAGAATGGATTGACATATTCAGCCTGATCATTTGCCCAAATGGCTGCATAGTATGCCCCTCCACCGGGGCCGTGCATCAATCCTCCTTTTGTCTCATAAATGCTTTCCGTTGCCCTGATCTTGGCAAATGCAAACATCTGGTTCAAAATGGCATCAGGGGACTCAAAAACAAGTGACTGCCCCAATTCCATGATAAATTCCCGCCTTTGCATTTCTTCCAAATCAGGATCGCAAGGGGCATAAGGTTCCGCTTTTTTCCTTCCGGAAAATTGGATCGATAGTTTCACGGATTGGCCCGGACTGAGATTGTAAGAACCAGGCTTATCCATTTGAGCCGTCAATATATAAACACCATCAACTCCATTTTCGGCATCGGTCGAATGCTCATGTTTTGGAAAACTCACGTCGATTTCCTTTGCTTCCCGCGATTTATTTGTAATTGTGATTGATTCAATATAAAGTGGTTTGTTCGTACTTGGTGAAATCATGTGACAGACTTCTATCCCTTCCATAAGTGTCGAATATAAGTTCACCACCCCATCTAGCTCAACTCTGTTTAAATGTTCATTTGTGACTTTTTTACCATCGACAGTGTATGTGGGCATTTGATCAAAAGTATAATCCAGACTGGCGTGCGTATTATTTGGAATGGTGCGAAGCATGGGCCAGATGATCTTACGACTGATAACAAGTTGACCGTTTTCATTGGCTCCGTACGTAATAATACCCGAGACCTTTAAGCCGCTCATTTCAATTTTATCCTGGTGAGCATCCTCAACGTTCCAGACAATTTTATTTCCATCAATTTGCCAGCGATCGGCAAGATTTGTGGGTTGGGTTTCTTGTTCCTCCATTTTATCCTGACTGAAGGAACAGACTATATTTAAAAAAATAAAGGCCAGAGAAAGAGTGAGGCAACGTGTTTTTATTTTCTTCATGTTTCCTTTTTTAGCTACAAATTGAAAATTTCAATTCTATCCTTAATTATCATTTATTGACACTAATGACCAACATTTGATCTGCCTCTAAGTCGAGGGTAATATATCCGTTTTTTACTTTGGCGGCATCTAATTTCTTTAAGCCATTGATTGTCACTTCCGCTATTTCAATTTCCTTTGCTGATTTCCAACTGTCAGGCAACTGCCATGTCTTGCTCTTATACCCCATTTCACTGTAGGCAATTATGGTCTTGTCCTGCATCCAGAGAGCTGGCACAAAAACATCACCATCCTCAACCAACATAAAGTCACCTTTGGTAATGGTCAGTTTGCCATTATCCAAAACAGATTCTACCCCATCAGAAAACTGCACCATGGATTTTTGACCCTTTTTTATATAGTATTTTCTGTCTAAACGGTTGAGGTAATACCAAACAAGTGTTCTGGTGCAAAAATCCCTCTTAAATCCATGAAGGTTTTCGTGGTCTTTCATTACAATGTCCTCTCCATGAATGCTTGTGCCAAAGAGCTTGCCCAAATCCCGATTATCTGTTCCTCCAGTATAAAGCGATGCTGGCCAGTCCATGTAGTCCTGCAAAGTCCAATCCACCCACCAGGCATAAGGCTGATATCCTACAAAACTATCCTCCCGCAAAAAGGTAGAACCTTCACTTGTAACATCGATGCCTTTAGATGCCCAATATTTAAATATCTTCTTTTGTGCTTCCGTTTCATCCTTGATGGAAAACCCAAGATAGGGACTGACTGGCTCTTTGATAAATGGCCTCTTTCCCGGGCCATCTTTCCCAACTGGTGCCCAAGTATGAAAAGCATCTATGTGCACTGTCCCTGCTGCTTCTATGGGCAAAATGGCACACAGGCTGTCAATGCGCTTTTGGGCGTATCCTGTCTTCCATTCTTGGGCATAACTGATTGGATATCCCCACTCGCCTTCCCTCAGCGATCCATCCTTGTTTTTTGCTATAATGTCGTTTTCAACATAAGTATCCCACAGTGGGCTGTCCTCATAAGCATCGAACATTGTGATATGGACACTTACAGTCGTATTGTATTTACTAGCCTCCCTCATCAACCATTTCAGGCTTTCCAGGGCATTTTCATCTTCCTGCCTTTTCAGCAATTTGTTTCCTTCAAAAAAAGCCGGGTATTTGGAGTCGTGCCCATTGTACTGCCATCCCACAACATAGATAACCTTAGGAATGCCAAGGCTCAACTTATCAATTTTCTTAATGACTTCAAGAGCTTCTTCAAACGTGAGATAAACCGTTGATTTTCCATTGTCTCGCCTTTTATACTTTCCATCAAAATGGGACTGCGCAAGAAATATTTTCATGGTCAGTGTTTGATGGTATGGATAGTTCCAGTCGATGTGTTTTTTAATTTCTTTTGTCCCTGCAAAAAGCGTGTCTGTTTGCGCTTTGGCGAAAAATGGAAAAATCACAAGCAACGACGTGTATATATATATTCTAACTTTCATGGATTTTAGGGGCTTTATTATTGATATTATAGGGAAATCAATCACATGCATTTAATTAAAGAGTAAAAAGTTCCACATGAATTTATCGAGATATTGGGACAAGAACATAAGGCTGACCTGCTTTCAAATCCAATTCTACTGATCCATCTTTTACCTTGATTTTACCGGCATGTTTTAGTCCGTCAATACTAACTTCATACATATCGAGTTCTGCAAAGTAATTCCACGCTCCAGAAAGCCTAAAAATTCCATGAACTATACCTTCCATGCTAAATGCAGCAAGGGTTGGGGTTTCTTTCCAAACAACTGGAAATAAGACATCATTTTTTTGCCGCAACACAATGTCATGTTTACTGACAATGCTGTCCCGCAAAGAAACTTTAACGCCTTTGGAAAACTCAGCAACCCGCTCATTTCCCGTGCCTGAAACAGCTATGCGGTCGAAAGTATTCAAATAAAAATATTGTAAACAATTCAGGTAAAACTTGGCAGCAAATCTCTTGTCCCAGATTTTCGCATCTTCTTCATTTTTTTGCCATGTGGGCCACAAAGGCTCCCCATACATACTCTGCCCGAACAGAAACCCCAGATCAAAGTCACTGTATTTCACATCGGGATTGATGCCGCTTCCGGTATATACTTTTGCAGGTATGTTCAGATAATCTTCCTGTGTCCTGGCGTTAAAATGCCAGGCAAAGGGCACCAGGCCCGTCATATAATCCATCACCCATTCACTGGTCACGTCTATACCCTGACCCATCCAATAAGAAAGCGCCTTTTTCTGATATTCCGATTCCGTGACCAAGGATTCGTAATGACCCTTGCTTTCCCTTGCAATCCAGGCATCGATATGGATTGTCCCCGCATTTTTCAGTTCTGGGAGTAGGTTCATCAGGCTGTCGATCCGCTTTTGAGTCCAGCCCGAGTTCCATTCATTTTTATAGTTGACCTGGTAGGCTTTTCTATTGTTATAATTTCCAATTACCATTAGGCTGCCATCCCGGTTTTTAGAGATCAAATCGTTTTTCACATAGGTATCCCAAAGCGGGCTGTCTTCGTAAGCATCCGTCATGTTGATGTGCAAGCTCACCGTGGTATAGTACTTTTTCGCCTCGCGCATCAGCCAAAGCAAACTTTCCCGTCCGTTCTTGTCCTGTGGTCTTTTCAGCAACTCGTTCACGGCAAACATGGCGGGATATTTATCGTCATGCCCATTGTATTGCCACCCTACGAGATATATGATTTTTGGCACCTGCAGGGTTAAATTATCTGCCTGTTTGATCAGGTCCAATGCAGTTTCAAAATTGCAAAAAACCTTTGAGCCGCCTTCGCCATCGGGAATAGAGAGGCCTAGCTTCATTACCAATGTTTTGGAATACTCGTGATTAAATTTGATCTGTTGTGCATGAAGAATCCCGGAATCCAGGACAGCAATAATCAGGAAAATGAAATAATACCTGAGTCTGATCATAGAAAAAGGAATTAAAAATTAGAGTACAGAGTATTGGGCCAAAGCATTATGGCCAAAGTTTTTTATTGTTTGGATTTCTTCATCCCCTTCTTCAATCTGAATAAACTGATTGGCCTTGATGTCATGGAAATTGGACACTTTCCCGGATGGCCAGTTTATTTGAATCGAATCAACCTGTTGGGCATCGGCCAATCCAAACGTTGCAGGAAACTCTGATTGAGAAAGGTAACTATCTGACGATTTCACATACCTAATTTGCCTCAAACTATCTCCATAATGAACAACGATTTTCGCTCCAATAGCATTCAAATTTCCATGAGCGCCCTTTAACAGCAATTTCAAAACATTGCCCCTTTTGGAATCATTTCGCATCAAATATATCGGCCCGGTATTGTCGGTTATGATCAAGTCCAAATCGCCATCCAGGTCAATATCTGCATATGCAGTGGATCTCGCCAGTAGTGAATCCTTAAAAAAGGTAGGACTTGCCTTCACAATATCACTAAATTCTCCTCTGCCATTATTAATAAAAAAATGAGGCCTTTGCATGAGGGTTGTATTCTTCTTCTTGGTCCCGGCACCTAAAAACACATGCCCATTTGCTACGAATAGGTCTAAATCTCCGTCTAATTCAACATCGAATAATGATAAGCCAAAATTCAAACTGTTAATGGTCTGACGACCAATTCCTGTATAATCAGCATCATTTACATATACTCCATGTTCAGTGTATCTAAAAACAGTCATCATTTTATCTGAAAAATTTCCAACAAAAATTGAATGTAATCCATCATTTCGAACGTCACCAACAGCTACTCCCATACCAGCAGTAGGGGAACCATCCACACCAAAATAGACTCCTAGTGCCATGCTCACCTCTTTGAATGTTCCATCCCCCTGATTTTGAAATAAAAGATCTGGAACGGCATCATTCGCCATAAAAAAATCTGGCCAACCATCGTCATTGAAATCAATCTCAACTACACCAAGCGTTTTTGTTGGCATCGGATTGTGCAACCCTCTAAGTCCCGCTTCTTCTGTAAATGTTCCATCACCATTATTATGATAAAAAGAACATGCTTCACCTTCATACATATCCGGCGAGCAATAATCATCTGTCCTGCCATCAACAGAGCAAAACAGACTTCGATCTTTCCTTCTTGACCACTTTACATAATTACCAACAAAAATATCAAGCCATCCATCTCTATCAGCATCGATAAAAAGAGCACAGGCACTCCATAAATTACCTCCTCCTACACCAGATTCTATGGAAACATCTGTAAACCAACCTCCATCATTCCTAAAAAGCATATTGTTATCTAGCGCAGCCAAAAAGAAATCGTCATCCCCATCATTATCATAGTCTGCAACTGTAAATCCAAATCCATAGGTATGAATATCCTTTAAACCGACCTGCTCCGTCACATTTTCAAATCGAACTCCGTCTATGTTTCTAAATAACGTAAGCCCATCTACCATTTCTTTTTCATTTTCTTTTAAGGAGCCACCATTCACTAACAATATGTCCTGAAAATTATCCTGATCATAGTCAATAAATGAAACTCCACTTCCCATAATCTCAGGAAAAAAGAATTCTCCGTAAGCTCCATTGTCATACTCAAAATTTGCCAAGCCTGCTTTCTTTGTTATTTCATTTAAGAATATGCCTTGTTGTAATGAGTCTTCCAGTTGTTTTGAGGCAAATTGTCCATTATGATCAACTCCACTACAACCCATAAAAGCCAAACTAGAAAAAGCACCTAAAACAAATGCCAAGTATAAACTTGCGAACGCAGATTGTGGAAAATATTTATGATTTCTAAAAAAGGAAATTACCATTGTTTCAACATCAATTAGATAAGAATCAGGTCGATATAATAAAATATCGACCTGAATTCAACACCTTTATCGATTATTAGCCTAATTACCTGAATACCCCGGATTTTGGCCTAAATCCAAATCATTTGCATTATAAAAGTCAATTTCAGATTGTGGAATTGGCCATAGCACATTATGCTCGCTATGGGTATAAGCTACCGGGACCTGAGTGGCATCAACAGAATTTATTCGCTCTACCAATGTTCCCCACCGCTTTAGATCTAACCATCGCATGCCTTCGAAGGCCAACTCTACTCTTCGCTCATGTCTAATAGCTGTTCTCATATCATCCTTAGATAATCCCGCAGATAGATCTGGCATACCAACCCTGTTGCGGATCGAATTTACTGCTTCGTATACTGTAATATCAGGACCTGCATCTTCATTTTGTGCCTCTGCATAGTTAAGCAACACTTCTCCAAACCTAAGGATAATATAGTCTGTATCGCAATGATTCGATTGATCGACGGTCGTCTGGAAGGAACGGTCGGAATATTTCCTGAGACAATAGCGAATTGGAGGTGGCATACCATTTACCCTGTCTTTCCACATGATATCCATACCACCATTTTCTCCTGGGTATCCAAACACTGAACCTGGGTCATCATCAGAACCTGGAACATCTGCAGTTAATACCATTCTGGGATCACGATTTAAGTATGGGTTAGCAGGATCATAAAGCGGCGAAGAGCTAATGGGCAATCCATCGGTCATCTGAAACTCATCAATAAAGTTTTGTAAAGGCGATACACTTTGCCACCAACCCCAGTTGAGCGATCCTATATGTTCCTTATTGGGCCTTAGATACTTAACAGAAAACATTATTTCAGGGTTCCCGGCTTGTTCACTAGCAGTAAAAAGGCTGTTATAATCTAGACTGAGAGAAAATGGAGAATCATTTATTATCATTTTTGCTAGATTTGCTGCTTCAGCCCACCTTTGATTTGCCATCAATACCCTTACTTTTAACGCCTGTGCCGCGCCTTTCCCTACATGCCCATCATATGCTTTATTCTCCAGATTTGCAATAGCAAAATCCAGATCATTTAAGGCCTGAGAGACTACATCGACTTTTGAGGATTTCATTTTTAAATCCTCATTAAGCTCATATGAATTCAGTACAATAGGCACATCCCCATAAAATTCGCTTAGGTAATAATACATCATCCCTCTGAAAAACCGAGTTTCTCCTTTTGCCTGATTTATAGCATCAAGATTATCTGATGGCACATTGTCAACATTCTCAAGAAAATAATTTGAAGTAGCAATTTGCTTGTACGCTATATCGTAGAAATCTGTAACTATACCTCCTGTTTGCGAATTAATCGGAGCAACTAAAGCATTTTTCAATCCGAGTCGATTGTGTTGCGTAAATGCATTATCTGATATAGCATCAAAAGCAGGCAATGAAAATGAATTTAGGAAACTATTTGCTCCCCATGGTTCCCCAGCTTTAAGCTGATCATACATTCCTGTTAATGCTAGCTCCACATCAGATTCACTCTTCCAAAACGTACCTTCTGCTAGTTTATCATGTGGATTCAAATCCATATCCTGACAGGATACAGTTGATAAAACGATTAGAGCAACCGTTAAACCAAGTATTTTATTAATTTTCATATCGTTATTCTTTTCTAAATTAAACATAACAATTAAAATTTAATGGTTGTACCCAAAGTAAGTGTTCTGAACAACGGATATAGGTTATCAGACGGTCGCTCAGGATCACCAAATTCAAACTTGGAAAATGTTGCCAGGTTTTCAGCGTTAAAGAAGAACCTCGCACTGGTCAAGAACACATTCTCTAGTACCTTGGAAGGTAGTGAATAACCAATCGATAGATTTTTCAGTCTTATATAACTTGCCTCTCTCAACCAGAACGTATTTGCTTCCTTGATGGATTGACCATCCGGAGCACCCATATAAAACATCCTTGGTTTTTCGGTAGATTGATTTTCTGGAGTCCAGGAATCATCCCACCAATGAATTGGTTGAGCCCCATGCACGGAGAACGGCATAATTAAAGACCACGGATCATTGAGCAAAACCTTTCTTCCCTTTTCACCCTGGAAGAACAATGCAAAATCAAATCCTTTCCAGTTAGCTGTAATTTCGAATCCATAGAAAAAGTCCGGGTTAACACCATCCACATCTACCCTGTCGTCCGGTGTGATTTTATTATCTCCATCAATATCTTTATATCTTAGATCTCCAGGAACAGCTGGCCATCTCGGTTCTGGTCCACTCGTAATTTCAGCTTCACTCTGGTAGATCCCATCCGCCTGATACATGTAATAGCGGTTCATCTCTTCTCCTTCGATCATAGCATTGGTACCAAAGGTACGGGTACCAAAACTCACCAATTTGTTGGTATATTTTGAAACATTGAAATTTACACCATAATTAAATTCTCCAATTGAATTTTGATGGCCAAGAATTAATTCAAAGCCCTTGTTATTAACTACTCCTTCATTTACGAATGGAGGCAATAAACCTGAATACGTTGGTAGCTGGGCAATTCTTAATATACCTTCTGTTGTTTTATCATAATAATCAAAGGTCATTGTAAACAAATTGCCTTTAAGATTTAAATCCAAACCAATATCAGTGATTTGCGTCTCCTCCCATTGTATATTGCTATTCGCCAGTTGTTCTCTTCTTCCACCACCTGTCAGGCTACCTCCAAACGGATAATCCCTCCCCAACTGCAATACGGATTGATATGGGTAAAACCCAATTTGGTCATTCCCCATCTTTCCATTAGAAAATCGAACTTTAAAATTAGTTAACCATGAGGATGCACTTGCCATAAATGCCTCCTCGGATATCCTCCAGGCTGCGGAATATGATGGAAAAAATCCAAATCTGTTGTCTTCTTGAAATCTTGAACTACCATCTCTCCTGAAATTGGCTTCAAATAAATATTTGCCTTTATAGTCATACGTAAATCTTCCAAAAAGGGATTGCAATACAAATTCATTTATGTTACCTGCATTCGTTTGCCCATCTACAGGAGCACCGGATAATACATCCAAGTTAGGAGATGCAAACCCGCGTCTCACCCCTTGGATAGACTCAATATTCTGAGTTTCCTGACTGGCGCCAAGCATTATACTGAAATTGTGTGCATCATTAAAGGATTTTTGATATCTTAAATGAGAGAACATCGTATAATGCTCAGAATTGGTTACTGTGTGCTGTAGCTCTTCAGTACCAATGTTATCAAGGTTGCCCTGAAACTCTCCCGAACGATAGCTATACATCCTGAGTATAGGCCGGCGCCTTTTATAATCTGTTTGAGTTATATTTAAACCAATTTTTGAATACCAGGTCAATCCTTTGAGAAGCGTAACATCAAGAAATGCATTTGCATTTATAGTAAAGTGATCATCGTAGATCCTTGCGTTATCATTTTCCGATATTGCCTGGGCATTCTTGGATGCAATATCAGCATACCCTACTGATTCAGGTTCAGAACCACCATTACTACCAGTATATCTACCAGACCCATCCAATAGGGTAGGTTTATACGTTGGAGATTGTGATAAAATACCCATTAAGTAATCTCGTTCCCCATTATAGGGCTCGATTCTGCTGCCATCTACCCCACTTACAAAAGCACCTATTTTCACGAAATCATTAACCTGTGACTCCACATTAAAAAGCGCATTGAGCCGTTTGTAACCAAAGCCCCTTGTAATACCATTCTGATCCCAATACCCAAAACCAATATTATAGTTGGTTTTCTCTGTAGCACCTCCAATTTGAATATTATGGTTTTGGATGGTAACGTCACGAATGTAGAAATCCTCGTGGTCGAAATTTGGGAATTCATCTGATGGATTTGTTCTAAAGTTATTTATAACCTCATCTGAATAATATCTCCCAGTATGAGGGGCCACGACATCATTGACCAGATTCATAAAATCCACTGACTCACGATATCGATCTAGGAGATTAATCCGTGACTGCGACATTACTCTACCTGTGTAAGTAACATTTAATCCTTTACCGGAGCCACTTTTAGTAGTTACTAAAATTACACCATTTGCGGCTCTTGCACCATAAATAGAAGCAGAAGCTGCATCCTTCAGTACCGTGATTGACTCAATAAATGCTGGGTCCAAGTCTGTCAAATCACCAATAATTCCATTGATCAAGATCAACGGCTTATTTTTTACAGCATTTGAGATTGCAGGATCGGAAGAAAAAGAATTTGCACCCCTTATTTGAAATGAAAGGCCTTCGTTACCTGGCGTACCTGTCGTTTGTGTTACTCTCAGGCCTGCTACTTTTCCTTGTAGTGCTTGTATCGGATTTGATACAACTCTATTTTCAAAATCAGCTTCTCCAACTGTAACAACAGAGCCTGTAAGGTTGGCCTTTTTCTGTTCTCCGTAACCAATTACCACGATCTCATCAAGTGAAGTTACATCTGTTGTCATGGCGAAATCAATCACAGACCTACCTCCCACAGATACTTCTTCTGAGATATATCCAACTGAACTGATAACCAAGATGCCATTCTCAGGAGCATTTAACCGATAATTGCCTTCTATATCTGTAACAGTTCCTGTTAAAGTTCCTTTTACAATTACATTTACTCCAGGCAAACCTTCCCCATCATCTGAAGATGTTATGCGCCCCGTAATATTAATGGCCTGCATGGTTATGCTTATCGGAGATTCCATGACATCATTATTATTGTTCAAGCTAACAGAAATGTTGTTGTTGTATTGCTTAAACTTCAGGTTTGCATCTTTGGACAGGGTGAGCAAGTAGTCATAAACCTTTTGGTTTTTACCGACCAAATCTACTTTGAGGTTCGATTTTAAGATCTTTCTGTCATACGTGAATTCGTACCCTGTCTGCCTTTCCAATTCGACGAATACTTTCGACAGACTGGCATTTTTAAGATTCAAGTCCAGCTTTTTGTCCTTGATGCTTTCAACAATTTGTGCGTCAGAACTTAGTGCCAACAGCAGCGAACAGGTGAAAACCTGTACTAGTGTTCCATAGAAAATCAATTTTGTCATCATCACAATGAGCGAGAGTAATTTAAATTTCATAACTTTGTCTTTAATAATTTAACATTTATTTAAAAGTTCTGAAAGTTGTTGGCGCAACTTCGGAACCTAGAAGTAACCGATGTCTTTTTAGTCGTCGGTTATTTTTTTATCCATAATTATTCATTTTGGTTAAACTTTATTTTCACAGTATCTTCTATCAATTGATATTCTACATGTTCGCTATGGGCAATTACATCCAACACACGCTCTAAAGAAGCATTGATGAATTTTGCATCCAGGTTCCACTTGGGTTCAACATCCGGATGCTCAAATTTGACCCCATACCATCTTTCGAGTTGCCTTGTCACCGTCTGGTAGTCTGCATCGGTAAAACGAATAATTCCATCTTTCCATCCTGTCACATCTGAGACATCAAATGATCCATTGTGAACGATTTTATTTTCCATATAGGCAACCTGTCGTCCTGCTTCCAAAAAGGTTTTATTTAGCATGTTTTCGTCCTGTTGGGCGTGTACTGCTACTTTCCCTTCCACGAGTGAAACTTCGATCGATGATCTGTCGGGATAGGCATTTACATTAAATGCTGTTCCTATCGCTGTAGTATAAATGTTTCTGGATTTCACAATAAATGGCTTTTGTTTATTGTGGGCTACTTCAAAATATGCTTCACCATCCAACTCTACCCATCTAACACTATCCTTTAGCCCTTCCGCAAAGCGAATGCTGCTTTCGGCATTTAGGTTCACAATTGAACCATCGGGTAAGTGGATGGTTGATTTTACGCCTGACAGATTATTCTTTTCAATAATATTAAATGCTGCATTTGGAGTGTCCTGCCCCAGATGTTCGGAATATTCGAAGGCAATAAATGTAAAGGTTAGCATGAAGGCCAATACTGCTGCAACTCTATAATAAAATGGAGATATTTTTTGTGATTTTGTCTCTGAGATGCGATGCCCCTTCTTCCATGTATTTTTTCTTACGTCGTCAATATTGATTATTTCGACTTCTTTGCTTTCCAACTGCCAGTACTTTTTGATATTTTCAAATACCCCCGCATTGAGTACATCTGCTTCGAGCCATTTACTGAATACATCTTGTTCCTGTTCCGAGGCTGTACCGTTCAGAATTGCAACAATTACATCATCAATATTTTCCTTCATGGATTCGTCCGTTTAAAGTATGAACCATGAAAACAAAAATACCCTACGGTATTTCCGACTTTTTTACATGAAGAAAAAAAGAAAGGATGATCTGTTGATCTTTTTGACTTTGATATCTTTGGATTCCAGGTAGTCCTGAATCACTACCCTGAGATTTTTCAACGCCAAGGAAATATGCTTTTCGACGGTTTTTTGAGAAATGGTCAGAATTTCTGCCACCTCTTTATATTTCAATTTGTCAAATTTTACCATCTCAAAAATGACACGTCTCTGCACAGGAAGTTTGCTGACGGATTCTACGATGATATCGTACAACTCGCTATCCATCAATTCCTGATCCGGTCTTGAACTTGTGGCCACTTCATAATCTTCCAAACTTGCTCCCGAAACAAAAAGGCTTTTATTTTTATGCTTTCTAAGATATTTGAGGGATTGGTTCCTTACTGCTGTATAAAAAAATGCTTCTACATTTTCGATGGGTGCTGATCTATTTTTCTTCTTTAAAAAATTAACAAAAACTTCTGAGACAACGTCTTCTGCACATTGATAATTTTTGACATAGTAAATGGAAAATTTGATCAGTCGGGAATAGATGCGATTGAACAGCTCGGCATAAGCCTGCTCATCATCATGTTTGATTATCCGGTCGATCAGTTCTTTGTTAGTCATCGTCAGAAGTCGATCCTAATCACATTGGGTGCAGTGTATCATAATTTTGGTAAACAAATATATAAAAATCCAATGGATGGAAAACTTTTTAGAGATAATTCAAGGTGCTCTCATTCAACCGAAAGAAAAGTCATTTGGGGGTGTTTGTGTATAAGGCTGTAAAAGCCCTTCAAACTCCATGGGTTTTGGAGGGCTTTTTAGAATGAAACAGTTCAGACCATTCCAAGCATGACTCTACTTTATTTATCCCTTTTGATTTTGGCTAAAACTTATTCTTTTTTAATTATTTTTGACAGAAACACAATTCTCGTAACCAAGTAAATATGAAAGCTAATATCCCTGACGATAACATAAAAGAAGTACCAGTTGCTACCGCACCCAATCCTGCTCCCTCTCGCCGAACTTTTCTAAGATCAGTAGGCCTGGGTGGTTTAGGTTTTGGGATAATTCAAGCAGGTTGTTCTGGAAAAGATAAACCTGCAACTGGTGCGAAGGAAATAATTCAGGGATTTGAAGAAACACCGGAAGGCGAGAAAGTGAAGGGTTGGGTTTCCATATCTGACCGTAAGATTCGTATGGGAATTGTTGGGTATGGCGTTTGCAAATTTGGTGCAGCCTTTGGGTTTCAAAACCACCCCAATGTCGAAATAGTAGCAGTCAGTGATCTATTTCCCGACCGATGTGCCGAACTGGCCAAAGCTTGTGGTGTTTCTAAGACCTATCCCTCGCTGGAAGAATTGGTAAAGGATGACAGCATTGAAGCGGTATTTGTGGCTACAGATGCACCTCATCATGCACAGCACTGTCTGGAAGTTTTGAAGCATGGAAAGCACGTAGCGGTGGCTGTTCCGGCGGTATTTGGTTCGTTGGAAGAAGCAGATCAACTGAAAGAAGCAGTCAAGAAAAGTGGCCTTACCTACATGATGTTTGAGACCTCCGTATTTCGAAGCAATCTATATTCCATGCGTCAGCTATATCTCTCCGGTGACTTGGGCGAGGTCGTTTATTCCGAAGGAGAATACTACCACTATATGCCGGAGCCTATAGATTCGTATAAAGGATGGCGCATTGGGTTGCCTCCGCAATTTTATGGCACGCATTCCAATGCCTATCATATTGGCGTGACGGGAGGCAGCTTTACCGAAGTCTCTTGCATGGGCATGAAGAGCATCATCAAGGATTTTGATGTGTCTGCCAATGCCTTCAAGAACCCATTCGCTACTGAGATTGCCATGTTCCGGACTTCTGAAGGAGCTATGTCGCGGATGGCCGTGAGCTGGGATACACCAGGTGACCATGGCGAAAGAGGTCGTATCCGTGGACAAAGAGGCTCCTTTTATGAAAAATATGAAGGGCTCGGACAAGAGCTGCCGGACCTAGGACGCCCCGGATTGCCGGAGGGAGTTGCTGCTGGTGGACATGGAGGGTCACACGGAAGGCTGACAGATGAGTTTATCTCTGCCATAATCCAGGATCGCTCCCCAATGGTAGATATTTCTTCTGCCTTGAATATGTCTGTACCGGGGATCGTTGCCCATCAATCCGCTTTGAAGGATGGCGAATTGATGAAGATTCCTCAGTTCTAGTTTTTGTTTGGGCTTACAATACGCTCTTATAAAAAATGAGAAGAAAAGCACTTAAAATCCATGAACAAAATCATGGGTTCTAGATGCTTTTTAATAGAATTAGAAATTATACTTTTAACAGGAACAAACTTTTGAAAATGAATCGAAAAACAGCAAACATCTGCATATTCTCTCTGGCACTATTATTATTTTTTACCGGCTGCAAGTATAAAAAAGATACCCAGCAAGAAGCTGAGATGGCAATTCAAAAAATAGAAATCAGCCCATTAGAGGCTTATGTCAATGCCAAAGACGATGCTTTTGAGTACAAATTAGTGGATGAAGTCAAAGAACCGGGATATACTTTTTATGTCATCAGAATGGTATCTCAACAATGGTTGACCACCGAGGAAGTCGAAGACCCTATTTGGTGGCATTGGCTGACAATCACCGTTCCTGATGGAGCAAAATCAAATAAAGGTTTGCTGTTTATCAATGGAGGAAGCCATACCACGGCGCAACCGAAAAAGCCGAAGGATACATTCCTGAAAGTAGCTATGGGAACGCAAAGTGTGGTTGTCGCTTTGCACAATATTCCCAATCAGCCTACAGTTTTTAAAAATGATGATTATGGCCCAAGGGTAGAAGACGAGCTCATTGCTTTTGGCTGGCGAAAATTTTTGGAGGGGGGTGCAAAAACCGAGGATGCAGAATGGTTGGCCCGGTTTCCTATGACGAAAGCCGCAGTTCGCGCCATGGATGTGGTAAGTGAATTTACTGCTGACAGCACAGCCGTGAAAGTGGATGAGTTTGTGGTAGCAGGTGGTTCTAAAAGAGGTTGGACAACTTGGACTACGGCTATTGTCGATGAACGCGTCATTGGCATCGTACCGATTGTCATTGATATGTTGAATATAATTCCATCTTTCAACCACCACTGGCGGGCTTATGGCCATTGGGCCGATGCTGTTGGGGATTATAAATCAGAGGGTGTGATGGAATGGCAAAATTCACAAGAATATGAGCGATTGGCAGAACTCACCGAGCCGTACAGTTTTCTGGATAAATTGACCATGCCTAAATTATTGCTGAGTGCCACAGGTGATCAGTTCTTTTTGCCTGATTCTTGGCAATTTTATTGGAAAGACCTATTGGGTGAAAAGCATTTGCGCTACGTACCTAATTCTGAACACTCCATGCGCGATACCGATGCTTATGAAAGCTTGTTTGCTTTCTATCAAATGATATTGGCAGATCAACCAAGGCCAGACTTTGATTGGGAAGTATCGAACGGTACAATTAATATCCAAACAGAAAAAGATTATCCGCCAACTGAAATTACGCTATGGCAAGCCAACAATCCCAAGGCTAGGAATTTTCAAGTCGCTGAGATCGGACGAGCATATGAAGCAACAACCATTCCCATATCCGCAGATGGGAAGTATCAAATCAAAGTTGAGCCGCCGGCAGAAGGATGGACTGCATTTTATGCAGAATTGACATTTAAGGGTGTGGGAGATATTCCTTTGAAATTCAGCACAGGAGTCGTCGTCACGCCTGACACCTATCCTTTTGAAGATTATAAAAGTGCAAACCCTCAAGGAACACCAAAGTAAATTTTTGACCGATTGGAAATGGAAGGGCCTTAGGGCATATTCATCTATAGGACCAGAAAAAAGCCTTTAAAATCCATGGATTTTAAAGGCTTTTTAGGAACTAACCAAAGTACTTTTGATACAATCAAAATCTTGGTAGGTTTAGTTATTGATATAATTAGAGATTCTGTAATACACGTATTTCAATTTCTCTAGGATGAATTTCTAAATGACAAAACGACTTACATTATTAATAATCGCGCTTTCAACAACAATTTCGGTTTGGAGTCAGACTAAAATTGACGGAACGGTAATTAATAAAGAAGAAAAATTACCGATACCTGGAGTAAATATCATCATTAAAGGAACAAAGATTGGTACTGTCACAGGACTTGATGGAACTTTTTCAATTGAGGTGAGTGCCCCCAATGACACTTTAGTTTTCCTTTCCGTTGGTATGAGGCCAAAGGAATTTCCTCTTAACGGACAAACTGAAATCCGGGTATTTACTAAATGGGATTGTAATAAGGATTTTTTCGATTCACAACATATTGATGTATATGTAAATAGTGGAGTTATAAATACTCCTATTGGAGGTCAGCTTGAAATTGCTTCCCCTTGGATATTGGGAGGTGTGATCAAAGGATTATACAGTTATCAAACCAACCTAAGTGAAAATAAATATCGCAATGGACAAATTGAGCTTACGCATTATATTTCCAATTGTGATTTTGATATTGATTTTAGATGGGGTTATCGAAATGTTTCATTCGACAATTCTATGAGCTATGTGGTTAATTCAATTGAATTAGATTTCAATATTCGTGACATTAAATTAATCGTAGGTTATACTCATCTCGACTTTAATAAAATTGAGTCAACAAATAATGGAAAACCCTCAGGCATACTGCTTGGATTCGGAACATATTTTAACATGCCGCTTTACCCTTCAGTTGAAGCAAAGATTTCATTTTACAAAGACAAAATTGAATATCAGGCTGCAATTGAAGGAAGGCACAAACGGTTCCAATGTTTTATGAAACTCTACAAACTTGACTCGTTTAATGAATTAAGTGTAGGTGTCGGAACTTGGATTGGATACCGTTTAAAAAGTCAAAGAAAAAGCCTTTAAAATCCATATAAGAAACCAAAGTAAATCATGTCATCAGAAAAAAGTCAACAAGAAAAAACAAGGTTGCATCCTCGAAACAAAAATCGAGAAAGATATGATTTAAGCGCATTGATGATCTCTAATCCTGAATTGGCAAACTATGTAAAGCCCAATAAATATGGTGAGGATTCCGTCGATTTTTCAAATCCCATCGCCGTAAAAATTCTAAATAAGGCATTGCTAAACCATTATTACGGAATAAAGCATTGGGAATTTCCAGAGGAAAATTTATGCCCTCCGATACCCGGAAGAGCAGATTATGTCCACCATATTGCTGACTTATTATGCGAAAATAATTTTGGTACCATTCCAACTGGAGATAAAATTATTTGCTTTGATATTGGTGTAGGGGCTAATTGTATTTACCCTATAATCGGCGTTACAGAATATGGTTGGAAATTTATTGGATCTGATATTGATCCAAAATCAATTGAATCGGCAAAGCAGATTGTTAATGCCAATCCTTCGCTTAAAGATAAAATTGAGTGTAGATTACAAGAAGATCAGAAAGATGTTTTTTACGGGATAATAGGCAGAGAAGACAAAATTGATGTGTCCATTTGTAATCCTCCTTTTCACGCTTCTGCTGAAGATGCTCAAAAGGGAACGCGCAGAAAAATCAAGAATCTATCAGGGCAAAAAGTAAAAACACCTAAACTCAATTTTGCAGGGATCAGCAATGAACTGATATGTGATGGTGGCGAATATAAGTTCATTCATAATATGATTAGAGAAAGTAAGAATTTCTCTAAAAACTGTTATTGGTTTTCCACTTTGGTATCAAAAAAATCAAATCTAAAAGGGATTTATAAATCATTGGAAAAGGTTGAAGCCAATCAAATCAAAACGATTCCTATGGGAACCGGGAATAAATCGAGCCGAATTGTAGCATGGACATTTCTCTCTAAAGTAGAACAAAAAGAGTGGCGAGTAACTAGATGGAAACATTAACCAAATGAATTAAAACAGAGTTTATCCGAATCTTAAAATCTAAAATCCCCAACCAAAAAGCCTCTAAAATCCATGGGTTTTAGAGGCTTTTTGGAAACTTGTTGAAGTACTTTTGATACAATTAAAATCTTAGTAGATTTATCTCTATTGATATAATTGAAGTGTTAGCAATACACATAATTCTAGTTAGCGATAAACCGCAATTTATAATGTATTCAAAAATATTTAATATAGGATTATCAAGAACTGGGACTACATTTAGCCATGAAGTACTGGAGAAATTAGGCTTCAAGAGCACCCACTTCGTGAACGCACTTTTAAAGAATGACTGGGAGGTTGTTGACAATTATGATGCACTTGGAGACACACCTATACCGCTACTTTTTAAAGAATGTGATAAAAGGTATCCCAATAGTAAGTTTATTCTAACCACGAGGAATAAAGATAAATGGCTTAACTCTATGAAATGGATGTTCAAACATGGAAGAATCATCTGGAATTGGCCTTTGTCATTGGGTAATTATCACAGAAATATTTATGGGACTAATCGATTTAACCAGGAAATATTAGACGCGGCATTTGAAAGACATCACATGGAAGTAAGAGATTATTTCAAGGACAGGCCAGACGATTTTCTTGAAATAAATATTGAAGACGGATTCAATATAGAGGAGATTTGCACTTTTCTTGAAATAACTCCTAGACCAGTTCAAATCATTCACACAAATGATAGGAGAAAAGCAAAAACTTGGCAATTCCTCAATTACTATTTATGGCACTACCTTATATATCCAATTGCAAACAGCACAAAAAAAATACTGATGTGCTAGTGGGGTACAATCGTAAAGTCTTTGATTTTTTAATCTAAACCCACAATCTCAAAATTTGATCAATACTCCAAGTTGAATTGATTGGTGTAATTAAAATTTCACCAATACGCTTTTACCTGCATAGACACCCTGTAGTAAATCTATCAATATCAAAGTTTTGTTTTGATCATTGCCAGGGTAGGCTTTAACATCATCTCTATCATTTTTGTATAAACCAAATACTGTCAGGTTAATTCTGCTTAGTTTCCCGGACGGGTCCCACACGGTCAATTCCAATATTTTTCCTCCCTCTTTTTTATCATGGCCATCTCCTGGCTGTCCATTCTATTTTTTCATTTTCTGAAAAATCTACTTAATATCTGTTTTCATTCAGAACTATACCGAAAATTTGTTGAATAGAAATTTCACATTAAAAAGCCTCTAAAATCCATGGATTTTAGAGGCTTTTTAATGTGAAAATATTTTTTTACTCTTTCACCCATTTCAAGATATTCTTCAAAATTGTCTGATACGCATTTAAGTCATGTGCTCTTTCATCATGTCCTAAGGTATTGGCAACGATTTTGGCTTTCGCATGTTTGACTGTCCAGACCACAGGAAATTCCTCGCCTGATTCCAAGCCTTTGCCTATGGCCAATACTTCTACATCAACAGCTTCAGAATCCTGTTTCCAACGGTACAATTCATCCGTAATCCTAAATTTCCTCGGAACCCCTTTCATGATTGGGTGATTCGGCTTCACTACCCTTACTTCAAATTCCTGTAATTTTTCATGGGATTCTGACCCTCCTCCAACAAGTTCTTTGTTGTATTCCGGCCAATCCTTCCAGTTGTACCACGTGCTAGGATGAAAGATCATCATGCTTTTACCAGCCTCTGCGTGTGAGAATATTTTCTCGCGCGTTACTTCATCAATAGGTTTGTTGTTGCAGATATAGAGGATATCCGTTTCATCTAGCCATTCACCAAATTGAGTGGAGCTTTCTGTATAAGTCACCGTATTTTTTCCTCCTTCGCTCAGCACCTTTCCATCTTGAATGCCAAAGAATCTTAAAAACTCATGAGAGCCGCCACCGCCCATCATGGATATTCTTTTTGCGTTGGGATCTTTAGAGATATAAGTCCCAGGGGCGGTCACGATGATCTCCCCTCTCATCATCGTCCAATGACCGGGAAAGGTGCACACATATGGGTATCGTCCGGGTTGTTCAGGTATTTTGATCAGGACAGATGCTTTCTTGCCTGGCTCAACCATTTCTGTTTGGCCGAGCACATATCTTGATTTTGGCACATATCCTGATTTTGCTGCATCGGGATTGGTGACAAAGCTGTCCACCATTTTGCCAAATGCATCCAAGCTTCCCGGTCGGATTACCACCAAATTGTGTGGCATCTGATCTACATTATTCAAAATGATCTCTACGGTCTGTCCAGCTGTAGCATAAAGCACCTTTTTATCAAATGCCATTTCCTGATTGACCGTATTCACTGCCAGCCTGACATCTGCTTTCAGTTTGCCAATCTTTCCAATCCCAACGTCGATATATCGCTCACCACCAGTATCATGGCATTTAACGGCAATTATGTTCTTACCCTTCTTGAACAATTCTCCTAAATCAGCATCCAACTTCACATATTTGTAAATTGGACTTACACCTCCTTCAGAAATCAACAATTGACCATTCACGTACACTTCATAGTTGTCATCATGCATTACCTGCAAAACAGGGTCAGAAATTGCTGCATCCAGAGTCACTTCTCGCCTCATCCAAATATCAGATTTATTCCATCTGGTTTTAGCCTTTGATGTCTCAGCACCACCGAAAGGTGCTCTTCCATTCTGCCAAGACGAGTCATCGAAATCTATTGCATACCAATCATCAGCAGGTTTATCTTCTGTGTATTGCCATTTTGTATTTTTGTCATCTGCAGAAGTGATGACCATATTCACAGAGGCAGCATCGATCGATTCGTAATTGAGTTCACGATAGTAAACTTTGATGGCTGCATTCAACCATTTATCAGAAGTGTTTTCGGCAACTTTTGAGGCAGCATCGATGGCCTTGGAAAGTTGGTCAGTTTCGGGCAATTCACCTGCCCGTAATATGCCCGCCAATCTGATATGCAAATCAGCATCTTGTATTAAAGACGAAAGCGCCAGCAAATCGCTACCCGCTTCCGTATCATGAATCAATGAAAGCGCGGCTCTTTTCACAGCACTGGATTTACTGCTTAAGGCATTAATTGCCGCAGCACTAGCATCCTTATTAGTACCGTCTAAAGCACCCAATCCTTTCAATGCCCATAGCGCGTGAACTGCACTGAATTTGTTTTCATCACTTCCAGACAATTCGATCAATTCCGGAATTAAATCTGTTTTGTTTTCCTCTACGATCAAACGCTGGGCTGTTATTCGCCAAAACATGTTATCACTTTTCAATCCATCAATCAGTTCATCGTTGTCATCCGGATCAATTTCTGTAATATCGGAATCGTCTCCATCTTCGTGTTTGATGATATAAATCCTTCCATGTCCTTTGTCACGAAGTGGGTTAATATGGGCATTTCCTTCACCTTTGTTATCATTCCATATCTGATTGTCCATCCCTCTTTTATCAGGGTTGTGTTGAATCACGGGGTTATACCAATCTGCAACCCATAGATTTCCATCAGGGCCAGTTTCTGTAAATACAGGAGCAGTCCAGGCATCTGTACTGGCAAAAATATTTCCTCCATCCACTTCTTTAAACCCAGCTCCTGCTTCTTCGATTCTTGCCAAGTGTACCAAGTGGCCAGTTGGCTCATTTACATACATTTGATTCTGATATTCTAATGGGTAGTTTCTGGCCGTATAAAAATTAGCTCCAGCGGCGGCCGTATAACCTCCTCTTACATCTACCTGCTGTAGTGGGATTGTGTCTACTGGAGAAATTTCGTAATGACCCTGGATGAAATCAGCGTTGATCGCCCATCCCGGCTTTTTTGATAAGTATTCATAATGCCTCATTGGAATGCCAACATAGCATGCGTGATTGTTGTTGGCGGTAGAACCAAAGATTTCAAAATCTTCCCGAATACCCAAACCCCAGGTATTATTATTGAAACGACCCACAGGCTCGAAGTACTTGCCGTCTTTAGTGAATCGATAGACGCCCATTTTGAATTCGACAGTTTTTCCTTGAAACTGATTTTCAAATCCGGAATATCCGACAGATCCCCAAATCAAATTATCCTGACCATACCGAAGAGATGAAGGGCCTGCGTGTGTATCGAAAGTTCCAAATCCGCCAAATAAAACAGTTCTTTTATCCATCTTATCATCTCCATCAGTATCTTCGAGAAATACCATATCTGGTGCCTGAGCAACTATTATTCCCCCTTTCACCTTCACAATACCTGTAGACAGACTTTGCTCTGTAGCATAATCAGTGAACTTGTCAGCCTTGCCATCTCCATTCGTGTCTTCGCAAATGGTGATCCTATCACCTCCAACGTCATTGGCCAAATCGTGAGGGTAATCTTGAGATTGTACTACCCAAAGTCTTCCTCTCTCGTCCCAGGTAAAAGCTATTGGATTGATGATTTCCGGTTCCGAAGCGAACAGGACAGCTTCAAATCCTTCCGGTAATTGAATATGCTTTTGAGACTCCTCCGGGCTTAGTGGATTCTGAACTCTTGGTTCTCCGCCGGTATAGGTCAGTTCTGGTAATTTTTCATTTTGTGTGGAACACGATATGAGCATAGTCAGCAGAAAAATGGATGATAACTTCACAAATTGAGTTGTCATTATTAAGTAGTTTTGTAGTGATTTTATTTTTACCGGTATTCGGAATAAGGCAAATTTTCAAATTCATCAATGGTGCCTGCCTCCCAACCGCTATTGGGTGACAAGATGGCCAAAAATTCCAATGCTTCATTGCCAGCATTGAAGGTTCCGTGAACTACATTTGGATCAATATAAACTGAATCTCCGGCCTTCAGTATCTGCTTGTCATCTTCCACCCATTGTTCTGCAGTTCCTTTTAGGATATATAGAATTTCATTCATCTCTGGGTGGCGGTGGAAGTTGTGCATTCCGCCAACAGGCATCACCACTTTCACCATATAAATTCCAGCTTGCTCAGAGATCTCAGCATTGTAATGCCAATGGTGGTTTCTCCCTAGCACCTTCTCTTCAATGGTATTTTCTTCCTTGATAAATTTCCAATACTTGCTCATCTCAATTATTTATTCAGTGTAAGAGATTTAAATTTTTTTGTCAGGTCTGTCAATGATTGCTCCACTCCCATTCTTTCCAGAGAAGAAGCCCCAACGAATCCATGTGCATCCGTTTTATCTAAAATAATCCTTACATCCTCAGGTGTATTAACTGGGCCACCATGTGCCAGAAAAAATGTATCCGGATTGGATTTTCTCACAGCTTCAATAATTTCCTGAGTTTTTTCAACCGCAAAATCCATAGAACGAGTCGCTCCCGTAACTCCGATAGATCCACCCACTGTGGTGCCAACATGAGAAATAATGGCATCGGCGCCTACATCAGCCATTTTCACAGCTTCTTCTGGCTCTGCAACATATACGATAGAAAACATATCCATCTTAGTGGCTAGTTCGACCATATCCACTTCCTTTTGAAAGCTCATACCAGTCTCCTCCAGTACTTGTCTAAAATGACCGTCCACGATACAATGGGTAGGAAAATTGTTTACACCGGAAAATCCCATGTCCTTTACTTGTCCAAGGAAATGCCACATTCTTCGGCGTGGGTCTGTGCCATGAACACCACAAACAACTGGTATTTCTTCCACCACAGGCAGCACCTCAAACTCACCTATTTCCATGGCTACAGCGTTGGCATCTCCATAAGCCATCAAACCTGCAGTAGATCCATGACCTGACATTCTGAATCTTCCAGAATTGTAAATGATGATTAGGTCTGCCCCACCTTTTTCAATGAATTTGGCACTGATTCCTGTTCCCGCACCTGCTGCGATTATGGCCTTTTTTTGATCTAACGTAGCCTGCAACCTATCTCTAACTTCTTGTTTTGTATAGGGATTTCCTATCCCTGTCCATGGATTTGGCATAGTATTTTATATTTATATGTCTTTAATAATTCAATAATCGGTTCGAGCCTTATTTATAATATGCCATACCGATTTTAGTTTACTCTATTTCTACCTGCTGATATCCTCCTTGTTTTCGAAAATAGAGAATCAGAAAAAGATAACCAAAGGCCATTGCGGCGGGTACAAGTGCCGTGATGACAAGTGCCCTACCTGCCCCATAAAATCCAGCCTCATTCACTGGCCCTCTATCAACATCCACATGATTCTTAGCCGAAGACCACCATTCGCTTAATGCACTCAAATTGGCACTACTGCTCAAGTCTTTTCCGGACTGTTCCCACTTCTCAATATCGGAATTCAATAGTTCTCCATTGTCTTTTAAAACGGCCACTTTACTGCCATCAAGGCCTTGAATAGGTTTGAAAATCAAAAAACTATTGGCATGGTCTGATTTATACCGGTCATAACTTTCGACAGATTCTGTCTTGATCTTTTCTGAAGCAAAATAGTCTTGCTTGTACCCAATGCCCGGGCCACCGAGCAATCCTGCCGATAACATCCCTACTCCACCCATGACTCCCATGGTAATAGCCCCTCCTTTAGGGAAGCGCTCACCGACAACGCCTAACATGGTAGGCCAAAAGAATGTCTTGCCAATTCCATAGATCGTCACCGCCAAAATCATAACCAGACCCGTCGTCGAATTTCCCAAAATATACAAACCGATGGAACCCAAAATGGCACTAACGAAAAGTAAGCCAAGCGGTGATATTTTGTGCACAATAGGCCCTGCAAAGAATCGTAACACAAACATGAGAGCCGATGCGTACACAAACAACATCATGCCTTGAGAACCACTCTGAAGAATATTACCGGTGATGTTCTGAATCCATGAGTCTGTGCCCAATTCGACATAACCCACCAATGCCTGCAAGAATAGCAAGAATAGTAGAATCGGTGAAGCAAATTGTAACAACATTACTTTGTAGCTTACCCCTGCGGCACTTGCTTCTGATTTTGGGAATTTCTCCTTGAAAACCATGAATCCATAAATAAGTACCGGAATAAGGAAGAAACCCATCAGCACTTCCCAAGCAACGACGTCATGAAGGAATATCGAAAGCAATCCTCCCAATATCATTCCACCTGGCCATCCTGCATGCAGAATATTTAGATAATGGGTTTTGTTTTTAGAATAGAGCGAAGCAACCAATGGGTTGATAACCGATTCGCAAATGCCATTGCCTACTGCGAATAGAAAAGTCCCTGAGTACAAACACCAATATGCAGCTTCCCTGCCCATGTTTTCAAATACATAAGCCGTCGCAATGGTTATGACCAAAGATATGAAGTGCAGAAAAAAGGCTAGCATGATCAAGGGCTTATAGCCAACTTTATCTGCAATCAGGCTGAAAAGAATAATGATGACTCCAAAACCAACTAAACCACCACCGGTGATCGTGCCCAACTCTGTCATGGTAAATCCGAATTGATTGCCCCAATCAACGAGTATGGCACCGCGCACGGCAAACCCGACACCGGAGGCCACTATTGTAAAAAAACTCGCCCAGAGTAATCGGCTTCTGTTCACACTATTATTTTCCATGCTTATTTTTTTTTGTGTTAGGTTTAAATTTTAGGTATATGATTGATTCTTGTTGGTTATCGCACTATTTATTTCTTAATCATTTTCAAAAGTGTCTCCACTAAGCTTTCGGCAAAGACACTATCATTAATATTGGTATCCAATTCCTTTATGACAATGGACGGGTTTACATTTTCCTTGATTGCATCAAATAATACTTGATCTACATCAGGATCATAAAACACCCCACCTTCCACACTGACTTGTGAAATCCCTTTGAGTGGCAGCAATATGGCAACTTCTCCAGTGGATTCATTTAATTTTTGTGCCAACGTTTTTCCAAGTATTCCATTCTCCTCTGCATTCGTTCTCATCAAGGTTACGTCAGGCGCCCAACTGTATAATAATCGGGATTTGTATCGATCCGGGACAGAATCCATCGCTCCATAATTCACCATATCCAGACATCCCGGAGCCACTACTTGAGGGATGCCCATCTTAGAAGCTGCGGTCAACCTTTCCGGCCCTGCGCTACAAATGCCATCACACAAATCATCTGCCAACTCAGTAGTAGTGATATCCAACACGGCATCAAAACATCCGTCAAGTATCAAAGATTCCATGGTCTTACCCCCTACTCCAACAGCGTGAAACGTCAAAACATCAAAACCTTTATTTTTTAAAATCTCAGAGCACCTATCCACACAAGGAGTGGTATTTCCGAATATACTAATGGCTATACTACCGGATGTTTGATGTTGGTGGTTAACTACTGATTTCATCATACCACAAATTGCCCCGGCAGCTTGGCTGATAAGTATTCTACTGATGCTGTTGAGCCCAGCCACATCCACAATGGACGGCATTAAGGTTATGTCTTTGTCCCCTATTTGTCGTGACAAATCTTTTGTGGCCAAGGTACTCAGACAAAATTTTGGTATGCCAATCGGGATTACCTGCATGGCAGCAAGCGCCATGTATGTTCCTCCACCTCCACCCATTGCTATGACGCCATCTACTTTGCCTTTGGATATTAATTTTGCTATGATTTTAGACGCCCCTTCTCCCATTTTTTTTATGGCTTGTCCTCTATCTCCTGCTTGCCGAAGTTTTGACAATTCCGCCCTAGCAGCAGCGGCAACTTCTTCCGCCTCGAAATCTACTTGAAAATTATCCGTAGTACCCAATACGCCAGTATTGATAGAAATCACTTCCACACCTTGCGCCAACAAACAAGAATGAAGATAAGTAAAATCTTCATTCTTGGTATCAAAGCAGCCAAGCATCACCACCGTCTTGCTATGGCTAGATTTGGTCTTCATATTTTGCATGCTACAAATAAGCAAACATCAGTCTCAATTTCCACAAAAAACATCGTCTAATTAATTACAGTATTTATGGCAGATGGATATTTTGGGATTTTTACCAAAGTCTGACATCCAGCGATAGCTAGGCAAAATATGAAAAGCCTTTAAAATCCCCGCCTGTCGACGAGGTAGGCATGGATTTTAGAGGCTTCTTGCAAACTGACCTAAGTTCTTTTGATACAATAAAAGTCTTGGTAGATTTAGCTGAATGACATAATCAAAATATATGTTATGCACTTATTTGCTTGTTGGCGGTAATATTATAATTGATGCCCATTTTAAAAGGATTTTTAAGGAGAAAAGGTGTAATTAGTCGACAACGGCTAACATCCGGGATAATTCTTTGGATAACATACTCTTATATTTTATACGCATTTTTCTATTTGCTAAGAGAAGTGTTCAGAATCTTAACTTCAGGATTCGGAGAACAATTACTTTTAGTCCTTAATACTAAAGAGAATCTCATTTATAACCTTTTTTATGCCTCGATAGCATCTTCATTAGGGTATATATTTTCTTTGAAATTTGTTCTTAGAAATTCGACCATTACACAATCTAAGCGATCAAAGTTTTTTATTAGACGAACTATAAATGATGGTGATTTCTTTTCATGGTCGTTTCTCTTTTGGTTTGGAAAAATAACAAGCGCGCTTGGAATCTGGTATCTAATGTTTCCTCTTCAATTTGATATTGATTTTTTAAGTGTGTTTCCTCACTTATTATTCCTATTTCCAATAGTAGTTTTTCTAAGTACTTGGCCGAGCTTAAGAATGTTTCTTGGTCAAAAATCAAGGCAATGGATGATTGTTTCATTTGCAATGTTTTCAACGATGAGTTTCGTTTTTGCATACAAGGATTTTATTGAAGTAGATAAGATTAATCATAACATATTAAAAAATTCAGTCGAGTACTCATATGGTTTAGCAGTTCCTGGTAGTGATTATCATAAACCAATATCTCGAAGATACTTGGCTATTGACATGTACTTAGTCAATGATTCTGTCACCTCAATGCCAATTGCATTTTTAACTGATGCAAACAACCCAATGGAAATCAATGATGTTACAGAAAATTTAGTGCTAAAACATGGTGAATTATCGGAGTTGGAGAAATATCAAACTGTCATTAACCTCCATATCGATAAAGATGTTCAACTGAGTCATGTGAACAAACTCAAAAGAGAAATTAGATCTGCGCGTTTTGATAGAATTAATTATTCTACATTTAAAATGCATTCAAAATATCCTTCCAATCATCCCTTTTTTAAAAACTCAGGAATTGAGCAAATTTTGTATCCAATTTATTCAGAGCTCGAAGTATTTCTTGATTCCGCCGAAAATCTTGATTTTTCTAAATACACAATAAGAATTCCAGAGGCGGCAAGGCATAGATTCTTCTATTATAAGAAGTATAATCGTGTTGAAATAAAAGTCGAAAGAGAAATGGTTTATGTTAATGGCAAGCAATTTAGCAAGGCTAAACTTCATGCAATTTTACATGAGCTAATTAAAAAATACTCCCCTAATTTTGCCATAATTTATACAGCATCCGACGATATTAAATATGAAAGATATATTGAATTTCTAGATCTAATTTATTCAGTTTATTATCAATTAAAAAATGAGATGTCGCTTGAGTTATTCAATAAATCTTTCGAATACTGGCATCCTTTTGACAACCGATATCCAAGCGAAGAACAGGTTAGTATAAATGCTAAATTCCCCAGAATAGTAATTGAATGGACACCGGAAGAAAAAAGATTAATTAACATATTAAAAAAAGCTAGTAACGTCAGATATTGGTAATTACTACAAAAAATACAGAGTATCCTTATGATTCCGATAGCTGCCTTAGTTTTAATAGTAATTGTTGCTTTCTTTTTGATTCGTAAAGCCCATAATAAAGATAGATGGATTGACCCTAGTGAACCTTTTCCATCACAATGGAGAATTCTATTAACAAGCCATGTCCCCTTTTATAATGGATTATCTGAAGAAGAGAAAAGCCGTTTTGAGTTCAAAGTTCAGGAATTTCTGTTGAATTGTAGAATTACTGGTATTGAAACAAACGTCGATACGGTTGATAAACTATTGGTTGCTTCAAGTGCAGTAATTCCAATTTTTGAGTTTAAAGATTGGAGATATTCAAATATCTACGAGGTCTTGTTATATCCGTCAGCCTTCAACGAAAAGTTTGAAACTAAGGGATCAGATCGGCGCATTTTAGGCATGGTAGGCAATGGCTATATGGAAGGAAAGATGATTTTATCCAAGCCATCGTTGAAACATGGATTTCAGAACGAATCAGATAAGAAAAATACAGCTATTCATGAGTTTGTACATTTGATAGATAAGTCGGACGGATCAATAGATGGAGTACCTTCACTTTTATTGGAGAAACAATATGCGATTCCATGGATAGATTTAATAAATAAGAAGATTGATGAAATATTTGAGAATAAGTCAGATATCAATCCATATGGAGGAACAAATCGAGGAGAATTCTTCTCTGTTGTAAGTGAATATTTTTTTGAGCGGCCAAAGCTATTAGCAAAAAAACACCCTGAATTATATGCTCTACTTGAGCATATATTTAATCAGGATATGGCTTCAAAGAGTCTGAGTAAGAAGAAAGTGCAGATTGGCAGAAATAGTCCTTGTCCTTGTAATAGCGGCATTAAGTTTAAGAAATGTTGTGGGCGGATACACTATAATTAGTATTATATTAGAAGAGAAATGATCAAGCATCTACTGGCAATAAGGTCTATGAAAGCATTGCTGTCAAATCTTCCATGGTTACATCAACGGTGCACTGAGCTTCAGATGCATCGTTTGAAGTTACTACGTTGCTGTCTCCTGTTCCGTCCAACATCACATTC